>CAIOYU010000570.1 GCA_903862565.1 uncultured Actinomycetes bacterium
TCCTTCACCGCCGCAGGGGTCGTGACACTGGCCGCCCCAGTCGCGATCACCGGCGGTGACATCACCATCGCCGGCCCGATCGATTCGGCGCCCAACCGGGGCTACTCGCTGACCCTCACCCCGGGCAAGGGGAAGACGGCCGTCCTCAGCGGCGACATCGGAGCGACGAACCCCCCTGGCGGCCTTGCTATCACAGCGAACCGGATCCTGTCCAACTCGATCTCGAGCAACGGCGGAAAGAACGGCGTGGGCATCTCCCTCATCGGTGGCGGCAACAACGCACAGCCTGCACCCACGGTCACCTCGGCTGTCTTGAACGGGGCGGGAACCGACCTCACCGTCCAATTCACGCTCACTCCGCTGCCGGCCGGCGCCTATACGGCTCAGGTGTTCTACACCCCGTCCGCCCCGGCACAGGGTCAGCAGCTGTTGGACACCTACAGCGATCTGACGAACGCGACGGTGACAAGGACCATCCCCGTCTCCTCCGCGGTGACCGCAGGCGGCTACATCACTGTCACCGCCACCCCGGCCAGCGATGACACCTCGGCGTTCTCCACCGGAGCGCTGATCGCAGCCGGGGCTTGATTAGCAGACCGATGCGCTGTTTCAGAGTGCGCGTGACAGAATTTTCGCTGTGGGGCGTTTCAGTTCGCGGCGGGATCCGGGCGGTGCATCGGCGGTAGATGCCCGTTTCCGCGGGCTGTTGGAGAACTTCGCAGTCCCGACCAATCTGGTGAGCCCGGATGGACTGTTTCAGTTCGTCAATCAGGCGATGTGCGACATGCTCGGCTACGACGCCGAGACGCTGCTGACCATGAACTGGCTCGAAGTCACAGCTCCGGACGACCGCGCGGAGGGCGTACACGCCGTCGAGGACCTCCTCGCCGGCCGGCAGGACTCGCATCGCCAGACCAAGCGGTACCTCCGCGCCGACGGGCAGCCGGTCTGGGGCGATCTGACGATCAATTGTGTGCGGGACTCCGACGGCACTGTCGAGTTCCTCGTCGGTCAGATCATCGACATCACCGAGCAGGTGGAACTTCGCGCTAAGCACGCCGAAGCAGACGGCCGGTTCCGCCGGATGACGGAGACCTCGAATGTCGCGATGGCGCTCGTCGCACCGGACGGAAAGCTCGAGGTGGTCAACCAGGCGCTGTGCCAATTGTTCGGTTACGACGAGGAGACCCTGAAAACCAAGACCTGGCAGGAAATGACTCCCGCCAGCAACCTGGAAGCCGACCTGAAGAACACCGAGGACCTTCTTCACGGACGGCTGGACACCTATCGGGTCACCAAGGAGCACATCCACGCCGACGGTCACCTGTTCTGGGTTGACCTATCGGTCAGTTGCCTGCGGGACGCCGGTGGCGCGGTGCAGTATCTGGTCGCCCAAGGCATCGACATCACCGAGCAGGTGGAGCTCCGTGCCAAGCAGGCCGAGGCCGACGCCCGTTTCCGGCGGTTGATGGAGACCTCCAACGTCGCTATGGCTGCTCGCGGGTCGATAAGCCCGACATCGTGTCGGCGTAAATGTTCTCGGGCTGGACTCCGGCGGCGACTAGGGCGTCGCGCTGCGCGTCGAGGCATTGGCCGGAGGTCGAGATTCGTCCATAGCCGAGCTGGACTCCGGAAGGGGCGGCGGTGGTGACAGTGGGCATGTGGCCTATTTTTTCAAAAATCTGTCACAATTATATTATTGACAGATTAGTTCTGACGGGCCTTCTGCCAGAAACTGCCTGCGGTTTCTTTCCCCAGATCCGGCCAGTTCCGGCGTCGGCGCGGTTCTGTCAGTAGTAAAGAATTGAGA
>CAIOYU010000571.1 GCA_903862565.1 uncultured Actinomycetes bacterium
GCACCCGGCTGCGACATGCCCGGCTACCTCGCCGAAGTCCACCACGTCGAGGAATGGGCCGACGGCGGCCCGACCAACATCGACACCCTCACCTTCGCCTGCCCAGCACACCACCGCCTACTGGCACCCGGCGGCTGGACAACCCGCAAACGCACAGACGGCACCACCGAATGGCTCCCCCCACCCCACCTACCCCTACGCGGCGGCACCAACACCTACCACCACCCCGAACGACTCCTACCCCCAGACGAGTGAGGGCGTTTGTGGGATATCAACGTCGATGCTGACGCCTACGCGAAAGGCCGCGGGAATTAGCCTCAACACACGAAGCGTACGATGAATCGTATGACAACCCCGGAGGTTGTGCAGGCTCGACTGTCACCGGAAGACGTTGCACAACTTGACCATGACCGCAAGGTTCTCGGCCTGGCCACCCGGTCCGATGCAGTTCGGGAGGGCCTGCGCCTTCTGCACAAAACGGCACGCTACGCCGCGCTGGCCCAGGAATACGACGACTTCTACGGGGCGGGCGCGCAGGCCCCGATGGGGGCTATCGCCGCTTATGGCGACCTGGTGGCCGCCGAGTCCATGGCGGCGAACAGCTGAGCCATGTTCCGAGGAGATGTATGGGACGTGCAGTTCCCCAAGCCCATCGGAACGCGCCCGTGCGTCGTAATCACCAGCAATCCGCTCATCGCCCGTTTGGGGGCGGTGACGGTCGTCGAGATCACCGGCACCGCCGGACCACCCTCGACCCACATCCACGTTGATGCTGACGCCGGCCTGTCCGGACGGGATCGCTCCTGGGTGAACACAACTGAGTTGCACACCATCCCGAAGGGCAAGCTCCGCCGACATCGCGGACGCCTCAGCCCCATCGAACTCCGCCGCGTCAGCAACGCCGTGCGCGTCAGCCTCGACCTCGACTAACGCTGCTGAAAACGGTACGGGATGTGAGGCCCTTCAGAGGTCGGCGACCTCGCGTTCCAGCAACTCCGCCAACCGCTCCCGCGCCGCGGCCTTGCGGGTGGGCAGATGCTGGGACGGGAACAGCGTGTCCACCGGTTCGTACTCCCGCAGTGTCCGCCGGGCCACGGTGAGCTTGTGCACCTCGGTCGGCCCGTCGGCGATGGCCAGGGACTGCGCGGCGACAAGCATTTTCACGAACGGCATCTCATCGGAAACGCCCAGGGCGCCGTGTAATTGCATGGCGCGCATGACGACGTCGTGCAGGACCGTCGGCATCGCCACCTTCACCGCGGCGATGTCGCGGCGCACCTTCTGGTAGTCGTGGTAGCGGTCGATCTTCCACGCGGTGCGCAGCACCAGCAGTCGGAACTGCTCGATCTGGATCCAGCTGTCGGCGATCTTCTCCTGCGTCAACTGGAAATCGCCCAGCGGCCCGGACCGGGTCTGCCGGGACACCGCCCGCTCGCACATCATGTCGAACGCCTTGCGCGCCAACGCGATCGTGCGCATGGCGTGATGCACCCGGCCGCCGCCGAGGCGGGTCTGGGCGATCGCGAACGCCTGGCCCTCGCCGCCGAGCACGTGGTCGGCCGGCACCCGCACATCGGTGTAGCGCACATATCCGTGCGAGGCGTGCGAGGCGGATTCGCCTCCCACCCCGACATTGCGGACGATCTCCAGGCCCGGTGTCTCGGCGGGGACGATGAACAGCGACATCTTCTGGTGGGTGCGGGCGTCGGGGTTGGTGACGGCCATGACGATGAAGAACGTCGCATAGCGGGCGTTGGAGGAGAACCACTTCTCGCCGTTGATCACCCAGTCGTCACCGTCGCGCACCGCGGAGGTGGTGAACAGCCCGGGATCGGAACCGCCCTGCGGTTCGGTCATCGAATAGCACGACGAGATCTCACCGTTCAGCAACGGCTGCAGATAGCGGGCCTTCTGCTCGTCGGTGCCGAACAACGCGAGGATCTCGGCATTCCCGGAATCCGGTGCCTGCGAGCCGAACACCGAAGGGGCCCAACGGGAGCGGCCCACGATCTCGTTGAGCAACGCCAACTGCACCTGCCCGAACCCCTGGCCGCCGAGATCCGGGCTCAGATGCGCCGCCCACAGGCCGTGGTCCTTGACCTTCTGCTGCAGCGGTCGCAGCACCCGCATCAACTCGGGGTTCTGCTTGTCGTAGGGGTCCAGCGGCGCGTGGTCCAAGGGCTCCAGGTCCTCGCGCATGAACTGCTCGACCCAGTCCAGCTTCGCCTGGTATTCGGGGTCGGTCTCGAAGTCCCACATGTCTCAATACCTCCCACCGGGGACCACCACGGCCCGGCCGGTCAGCTTCCCGTCGCGCAGGTCGCGGTAGGCCTGTACGGCGTCGTCCAACGAATACACCGTGCACTCGGCGGTGACGTCACCGCGTGCCGCCAGTGCCAGCAGTTCGACGAGTTCGGGGCGGCTGCCCCAGTAGGTGGTGGCGATGCTCACCTCGTAGGGCTGGGTGAAGAACGAGAGCGGGACCTCACCGCCGCCGATGCCGACGATGGTCACGTCGGCCATCCTGCGGGCGACCGCCCGTGCCAGGTCGAGAGTGGCGGTGGCCCCCACGAAGTCGATCACGACATCGGCCCCGCGACCACCGGTGAGATCGCGGATCCGTTGCGCTGCTTCCCCGTCCGACGGGATCGCGTGATGCGCCCCGACCGACCGGGCCAACTTCAGTGCCTCGGCCTTGACGTCGACCGCGACGATCTGCGCGCCGGTGGTGGCACGGGCGATCTGCACCCCGACGTGGCCCAGTCCGCCGACCCCGATCAGCACGATGGTGGCATCAGGGGTCAGCGTGGGCCAGGACCGTCGGATCGCGTGATACGGCGTCAGGCCGGCATCGGTGAGCGGGGCGGCGGTCACCGGGTCCAGACCGTGCGGCAGTGCGACGAGCTGACGTTGATGGGGGACCAGCAGATAGTCGGCCATCCCACCGTCGGCTCCCAGGCCGCCTCCGCCGACGGCCGTCGGCCGCTCGCAGTAGTTCTCCATGCCCACCGCGCACCGGGCGCAGATGCCGCACCCCCAGGCGCCGTAGACGGCCACCGGGTCGCCCTCGGACAGTCCGTCCACCCCCGGGCCCATCGCGTGCACCCATCCCGCGGTCTCATGCCCAAGCGTCATCGGCAGGTTCCACATCCCGGACGCGTCGAGCTCGTAGAGGATGTGAAGGTCCGAGTGGCAGGCGCCCGCGGCACCGACCTTGATCACCACCTCGCCGGGGCCCGGCACCGGGTCGGGGATCTCCATGATTTCCGGTTCGCGCCCGAATTCCACCATTCGCAATGCCCGCATACGGCTCATTACAACGGCTCGCCCCGGACGGCACGTCCGAATGCGTCATGCTGTGTCCCGTGCTGCTGCTCAGCCGGGTCACCGGGCAGGAGGTGACGACGCCGGACGGCCGGGCGATCGGACGCCTCGCCGATCTGACGGTGCGACTCGACGACCCCGGACCGCAGTTGGTGGAACACCTTGTGGTCAAGCGGCGTAACGGGTCGTTGCTGCTGCTCCCGTGGCACGCGGTGGCCGCCATGTATGACCGCCGTGTGGTGCTCGCGACCGACGACGTGGACGCCTTCGCGGTGGGCTCACTGGTCACCGCGGTGGGCCCCGACGAGATCCTGCTGCGCCGCGACGTCCTGGATACCCAGGTGGTTGACGTCATCGGTCAGCGGCTGGCCCGGGTCGCCGATGTTCTGCTGGCGCGCACCGGCGGCGCCGGGCTCGAAGTGATGGGTGTCGAGGTCGGGTTCGGTGGGGTGGTCCGCCGGCTCGGCTTGGGCGCGCTGGTGCGCAGCGGCGGGGACGTGGTCGCCTGGCGGGATCTGCACCTGACCTCCGACCGGGGCCACGCCGCTCAACTGTCCACCCCGCGGGCCGCCGTGCACCGCCTCGACGCCCGCGGTCTTGCGGCGCTGGTGAGCCGGGTCGACACCGATGCGGCGGCCGAGATCCTGGCCGCCAACGACCCCACACTCGTCGCCGACGCGGTGCGCACCGCCCACCCGTCCGTCGCCGAACGGTTGCTGCGGGCGCTGCCGCCGTCGTCTGCGGCGCGGATCCTGAACGCCATGCCGGTCGACCTGGCCCGCCGCTGGCGAGACCGGCTCGCGCGGCGACAGGGGCGCCGCCACTTCCTGCGGTCGCGGGTGTGGCCGCGGCGTCGTCATCTGTTCCGGGGGCGGACCTCATGAGGCTCACCCGCGGCCGGCTCACGGCGTTGCTCGCCGTCGTCGGCCCCGGCCTGCTCGCCGGGCTGTCCGACGACGACCCCGCCGGCATCACCACCTACTCCGTTCTGGGCGCCGACCACGGCTACCAACTTCTGTGGGTGTTGCTGCTGTCGACGGTGGCGCTGGTGATCTTCCACGGGCTGGCCGCCCGGATGGGCGTGGTCACCGGCCAGGGCCTGATCGGACTGGTGCGCCAGCGCTACGGCGTGGTGGTGGGCGCAGGGGTGCTGATTGCGTTGGTGACAGCCAACATCGGCACTACCTGCGCTGAATTCGCCGGTATCGCAGCGGGTTTCGAACTCTTCGGGATCAGCCGCTACATCAGCGTGCCGTTCGCCGCGGTCGCCGTGTCGCTGATGGTGCTGCGCGGGAGCTTCCGCCGGGTCGAGCAGTTTCTGCTGCTGCTGTCCACGGTGTTCCTGGCTTACGTCATCTCGGGGTTCATGGCGCATCCGGATTGGGGTGCGGCCTTGCACGGGACGTTCGTGCCGACCATGCCGATGACCGGCGAGGCCATCGCGATCGTCACCGCCACGTTGGGCACCACGCTGGCGCCGTGGGGGCTGTCGTTCATGCAGTCCTATGCCGTCGACAAGAAACTGCGCACCGAGGACCTGCCCCTGGAGCGCATCGACGTCATCACCGGCGCCGTCCTGACCGGAGTGATCGGGTTCTTCGTCGTCGTCGCCTGCGCGGCCACCCTGCACCGCGACGGCCTGCACATCGCCGACGCCGCCGACGCTGCGGTGGCTCTGGAACCGTTGGCGGGGAAGGCGGCCGGAACGCTGTTCGCCGTCGGGCTCATCGGGGCGGCATTCCTGGCCGCGTCGATACTGCCGCTGTCGACGGCGTACTCGGTATGCGAATTCGCCGGTGTCGAGGCCGCGATCGACGACCCCTACCGCGAGGCCCGCACCTTCTACACGACCTACGCGGTCGTCACTCTGGTGGGCACCGTGATCGTCCTGGCCCCGGACATGCCGTTGGTGACGATCCTGGTCGGTACGCAGGTGCTCAACGCGGTGCTGCTGATCCCTCTGCTGCTGGCGATGGTCGGCCTGGGCCGCGACCGGGGTCTGATGGGCGACTTCGCGTCGGGACGGTGGGCGACGATCGGCTACGGGCTGACGACGGCGGGGGTGCTGGCCTGTGTCATCGCGCTCGGGGTGACGGAGTTGGTGGGCTGAGGCACCCGGGAGGAGGCGCCCGGGAGGAGGCACCTGGGAGAGGGCACCCAGGAGGACTAGACCGAAGATGAATCCAACGACTCATTGCTAAGAAGAACCTGAGTTCGCAAGATCGTCCGATGCCTGACGTTATCAGCGACGACCGTGAACTCGATCGTGGCTCCACGACGGCGACACCGATGAACGTAAGTTATCGAGTCGACCGCATCTCCCAGTACCTCTCGGGACACTGGCTGGATCTGGGGTGCGCCGACGGCGGATACCACGAGGAGATGCTGGCCCGCGGGCTCCATACGGTGACCGGGGTGGACGTCGAGGAGGACCGCATCGCCGAAGCGATGCGACGCAACCTCGCCAACGCCAACTACACGACCTACGACGGCCGCTACCTGCCGCACGCGGACGAGGTGTTCGACGGCACGTTGATGAACGAGGTGCTCGAACACGTCACCGATGAACGGCAGGCGCTGTCGGAGGTGTTCCGTGTGCTCAAGCCTGGTGGCGTCTTCGTGCTCATCAGCCCCAACCGGTGGTTCCCCATCGACGGACACTTCGTCAAGATCGGGTCGTGGACCTTCGGGCCGGCGCCGCTGATCCCGTGGTTGCCCAGACGGCTGACCCGGCCGATCACGGTGGCGAGGAACTACTGGCCCAGGGAACTGCAGCAGCAGGTCGTCAGGGCGGGATTCACGGTCAAGGACGTGGGCTTCATCTGGCCCGTGCTGGAGAGCTACCCCTGGCTGCCCCCGAAGGCCCTAGCTTGGTACCAGAAGCACTTCCGCAAGTGGGATCAGCGTCGCGGGGTGCGGCGATTCGGGTTGTCGACGATGGTGGTCGGGGTCAAGCCGGCCCTCGAGTGATGCCATGACCGGCACGCCGGCGCTACCCTGACCCGATGCCCATCGAGGTGCGCCCGGCCCGCAGATCCGACGTACCCGCCCTGGCAGGAGTGCTGGCGAGGGCCTTTCAGGACGACCCGGTGTTCAGTTGGCTCCAGCCAGACCCGGCCACCCGTGCGGCGACGCTTCCGGGGTTCTTCGCGGCGATGGCGCGACACCATTTCCTGGCCGGCGGTGGCGTCGAGGTGGCTGAGTCAACGGGGCGGATCGGGGGGGCGACGCTGTGGAATCCGCCGGGCCGAAAGGTCGGTTCCAGCGTGCGGGAGATCGCCGCCGTCCCCGCGGCCATCCGGGCGTTCCGGGGGCGACTGGGCGCGGCGCGGGGTGTGGCCGATCAGATGAAGGCCGCGCACCCCGAGGAACCGCACTGGTACCTCGCGACGATCGGCAGCGACCCAGCGGTCCGTGGCGGCGGTTACGGTGCGGCACTGATGCATTCGCGGTTGGGCCGCTGCGACGCCGAGTATGCGCCTGCCTATCTGGAGTCGAGCAATCCCGACAACATCGGCTACTACGAACGCTTCGGATTCGTGGTCACCGGAGAGATCGCGATCGCCGGCGGCGGTCCCTCGTTGTGGCCGATGTGGCGCGATCCGCAGTAGGCGTCTACCCCGCCGGTGCGGGGGCCGGTGCGGGCGCGGCCGGCGGCGGTGGCGGCGGTACCTGGATGTAGGTACTGGTGGCGCCGATCACGAAGCCCGTCTTGTCCTGGCTGTTCATACAGGTGACGACGCCTGCGTCGTCCACTCCGCAGAAGATCTGACGGAAGCTGAGCCGCCGGTTGGGTGGCAGCGCCTTGACCACACCGGCCGCGGCATACGGCGGAGCGGCGGTGGTCGAGAACTTCGGCGCCCCCGACGGGCCGCCGCTGACCAGGTTCACGCCTTCGGCCACACCCGGCAACGGGCCGCTGCAGCCGTACTCGCCGCTGAAGCTGTCGATCACGCACACCACGCCGGGCGGGCCGGCGAAGGCGTACCACTTGCCGCCGTTGACCGTGTAGTCGGCCGCGTTCATGGGCATGTAACCGGTGACGTCGGGAAGGGGCGGCGGCGCGGGTTCGGGATCGGCAACCGCCGTGGGTGCGGCGAGGACGGTTAGCGCCGCAGGCGCGGCGAGGACACCGACCGCAGCCGAGACAGCCGTGATCATCAGACCCCTGATAAGCATGCCCTCACTCTAACGAACGCGCCTGCCTGCTGCTGTCTCGCAGCGTCACCCGGAACTGCATCACCCGGTAGGGCCAGCCGTGCGCGGTGTTCCACTGCGAGACCACCAGGCCCACCCCGCCCTCGACGTCGAGCCGGCTCCCGGGCAGCACGTAGCCGCCGTAGAGCTGGGCCACCCGACACCCGCGGTGGTCCTCACCCTCCCAGGCGCAACCCCGCACCGGCCGTTGCACCGGCACGTCGGCCAGGCTGTCGGTCAGCGAGCGGACGGTCCGATAGCCCAGGGCGTAGGCGGAGGACAGAAATCCGCCCAGAATCCAAGTACCGCAATCCAATCGGCGCAGTGAGAGCTCACCCCAAGTCTCTCCGGGCGGGGTGATGATCGTCGCCTCCTCGCCCCAGTGGCCCTTGCCCCAGGACAGGTACCGGTCCTGGTCGCCGATGTCCTGCGGGCGGACCCGTCGCAGGATGATCCCCTTGTTGCGCTGGAAACCCGTCGACACCACGTACACCCAGCCGTCCTCGGGGTTGTAGTCCCAGGACCAGCACTGGGCGTGCCCGCTGTAGAGGCCGGCCGGAAACTTCGCCCCCGGGCCCAGATTCCGCCAGGACATCCCGTTGTCATCCGAGCGCCAGATCTCGGTCCACACGACGTTGCCGAAGCCGCGGTTGACGATGGCGTGCAGAAACAGCGCGTCGCCAACCCGCAGCAGGTCGGAGGGGATCACGGTGCTGATACCTCGGTTGAGCAGTCCGGGGTTGGGCTTGTGCCGGTAGTGCCAGAGTTGACGCGCGTACCGGGCGTCGCCGCCGCCGGCGTGGGAGTAGGTGATGGGGTGCGTGGCATCGCCGGTGCCGATGAGGATCACCGGGGAGCGCCACTCGCCGGTCCCGACCCGGCCGCCGGAGAAGGTGTCGCCGAACACCGAGACCAAGCTGCCGTCGGCGGCCTGCACCGAAGCGCCCAGGTCGGTGCACGTGGCCCCGAACCGATCGGTGATCCCCGGGCCGGTGAGGTCCTTGACCTTGCCGACCCTGCCCGATGCTGTCGGACGCACCACCGCCATGACGTCCAGTGCATCATGAAGGTCGTGAACGTGGACTTGTTTGAGCAGCGCTGGCAAGACTATCGGGCGGTGGTCGACAACGACTGGATGGAGCACGACGGCCTGACCTCCGTCTGCGGCGATGCGCTTACGTCGTGGGTGGCCGAGCACCCCGGGCGGCGCGGGAAGGTCCGCCTGCTTGACCTCGGCTGCGGCGACCTTGCGCAAATGGGTCCGGTCTTCACCGGCCTTCCGCTGAAAACCTATGTCGGAGTGGACCTTACCGAACAGGTGCTTCCGATGGCGCGCGAGGCGATGGGCCCGGTCCCGTTCGAGACCGAGTTCCACCACGCCGAAATCTGGGACTTCGTCCGC
>CAIOYU010000572.1 GCA_903862565.1 uncultured Actinomycetes bacterium
CGACGAGAAGGCCCTCAGCGTCGGAATCACACTGCCCTCGCGGATGTTCTGTTGGCTGGCATTGATTTTCGGTGTCGGGTTCTCCATGCTCGCGTTGCTGACCCGGCGTTGGACGCTGGCCGGGATCGCACTGGCCGGATCGGGTGTGGCCAGCGCGATCGGCATGCTCGCGGTATGGTCCCGGCAGACCGCGACCCAGGGAAACCCGGGTCCGGGCATCGGCCTGATCATCGGCTGGATCGCAGTGATTCTCCTGACGTTCCACTGGGCGCGGTTGGTCTGGACGCGGACCGCGCTGCAGTTGTCCACCGAGGCCGAACGCCGCGAGAAAGCCGCCAGGGATCAGTCCAAGACCTTCTTGGAAAGTCTCGACCTGACCAAGGACGACCTGCCCAAGGATCGGGAATCGGACGGGTCGTGAGTGCGGTCGCGCGATCCGGGGGAGAACCCGTCAGCGCTTCTTGGTCAGGGACTTAGCCGCCGCGTCGGCCCACTCACGCCACTGCGTGGCACTCGCACGAGCCTGTGCGGCCTCTTTGTCGCGACCGGCGGCGGCGGCCTTCTCGGCCTGCCGTTCGAACTGTTCGGCACGGGAGCGGAACTGCTCGGCCCGGGCCTGCGCCTCGGGATCGATGCGTCCGGCGTCGGCGGCGTCGCGGATCTTCTGCTCGACGGCGCGCAGCCGTCGATCCAACTCGGCCGCACGTTCCTTGGGCGCCTTGCCGATGGCGTCCCACTTGTCGGTGATGACTCGCAGGGCCGCTCGTGCCGCCCCCGGGTTGGACGGGTCGATCCGTTCGGCTTCGGCCAGGAGTTTGACCTTGGCCTCGGCGTTGGCCACAAATTCGGCGTCCCGTTCAGCGCTGACCGCGTTCCGGGCCGCGAAGAAGGTGTCCTGGGCCGCCTTGAACCGGTTCCACAAGGCGTCGTCGGTGTCTTTTGCGGTGCGGCCCGCGGACTTCCACTCGGCGAGCAGATCGCGGAAGGTTGCCGCGGTGCCCGTCCAGTCCGTCGACGTGGACAGCGCCTCGGCCCGTTCGCACAACCGCTCTTTGGCCGATCTGGCGCCGGCCCGTTCTTTGTCCAGTTCGGAGAAGTGAGCACCTCGACGGCGGTTGAACGCGTCGCGGGCCGCGGCGTACCGCTTCCAGAGTGCCTCGTCGGTCTTGCGGTCCAGACCGGTGATGGTCCGCCACTCATCGAGGATGGCCCGCATGCGATCGCCGGCCATCTTCCACTGGGTGGCGTTGGCGGCGAGATCCTCGGCCTCGACGGCCAGGGCCTCCTTGCGGGCCGCCAACTCGGCGCGTTGCTGATCCCGGCGGGCACGCTCGGCCTGCGCCGACTCGTCGGCATGCGCGGCGATCGTCGCCAGCCGTGCCGCCAGTGCGTCGACGTCGCCGAGGACGTTGGCGGTGGACAGCGTGTCGGCCAGTGCGGCGGCGGCGGACTTGATCTTGCGGGCGTCGCCTGTTCCCGATGCCAGTCGGGTCTCCATCAGGGTGACTTCGGTGGCAAGGTCGTCGAACCGGCGTCCGAAGTGGGCATATGCAGCTTCGGCGTCACCCGCCTGCCAGGATCCGATGACGCGTTCCCCGGAGGACGTGATCAGGTACACCGTGCCGTCGTCGGCCACCCGGCCGAAACGATGCGGATCGCTATGCCTGAGCAGCGGCTGGGCGGGGGAATGCGGACGGGGCACCGGCCGGGGCAGTCCCGGCCGTGGGGTGGGCCTGGGCGCCGCCTGTGCAGTCGGCTCCGGCGTTGAATCCGGCGTCGGCTCAGGACCGGGCTGGGCGGTCGCGTCCGGTTCCGTCCCCGCCGCCATCCCCGAGGCGGTCGGCTCCGGAGCAGTCTCCGCTGTCGGCTCCGGCGCCGGCTCCGACGTCGATTCGGTGATCGACTCTGTGGTCGTCGTGGTCTCGTCGTGGCTCACGCCTCACCTGCCCTCCGCGCGTCACTGCCGCGCCCCTGCCGCGCGAAGCGGCTCCTACTGCTGACTGTGGCCGTTCTACTCCGACGGTCTCCGAGGGTATTGAACCAGGTCGGCTTCGCTCGTGCCGCTACCTTCCGGGCAGCGGCTGGCGGGACGGAGTATTCCGGGGGCGCCGGGGGCTAGCGTTGTCGACGTGTTGGCGGCGATCGCACTGACTCCCTCGGCGCCGGTTCTGGTACCCGAACTGGCGGGCACGGCCACCGGGGAGGTCGCCGGGATTCGTGCCGCGGCGTTGGCCGCCGCGTCCGAACTGCCGGACCGCTGGATCGCGGTCGGGGCTGCCGCCCAGGACCGGATGATCGAGTCCGAGACGCGCGGGACCTTCGCGGGCTACGGCGTCGACGTGGGGGTGACGCTGGGCCCGGACGCCCGGGAGACGGCCAGTGCTCTGCCGCTGTGTGCGCTTTTCGCGGGCTGGCTGCGGGGCCGCGTCAACCCCGATGGACGGGTGCAGGTTCGGGTGTATTCCAGCACTCTCGGCGTGGATGCCGCTGTGGTGCGAGGCCAGGCTCTGCGTGCCGAGATCGACCGGATGCCCGATCCGATCGGAGTCCTGGTGGTGGCCGACGGCGCCTCCACGCTGACCCCGGCGGCGCCCGGCGGTTACGACCCGGAATCCGGGCCGGTTCAGGCGGCACTCGACGACGCTCTCGCCGCCGCCGACGCCGCCGCCCTGATGGAGTTGTCCGACGCCATCGTCGGCAGGGTTGCCTACCAGGTTCTGGCCGGACTGGTCGGGACCGGGCGCTGGTCGGGCCGGGAATTGGCTCGCGGCGCTCCTTATGGCGTCGGCTACTTCGTCGGGGTCTGGACGCCCCCCCGATGAGCAGGCCCCGATGAGCAGGCCGATCGCCATCATCGGTCCGACCGGCACCGGCAAGTCGCAGGTCGCACTCGACGTCGCGGCAAGACTGGGCGGAACCACCGGCGTCGAAGTGATCAATGCCGATGCCATGCAGCAGTACCGCGGAATGGACATCGGTACCGCGAAACTCGCCCCGGCCCATCGCGCGGGCATCCCGCACCATCAACTCGACGTCCTCGATGTCACCGAGACCGCGACGGTGGCTCGATACCAGCAGGCCGCCGCCGCCGACATCGAGTCCATCGCCGCTCGCGGTGCGGTCCCGATCATCGTCGGCGGTTCGATGATGTACATCCAGGCACTGCTCGACGACTGGGCGTTCCCGGCGACCGACCCGGAAATCCGGGCCCGATGGGAGGCCAGGTTGGGTGAGGTCGGGACCGCTGCCCTGCATGCCGAACTGGCACGCCGCGACCCCGCCGCGGGAACGGCGATCCTGCCCACCGACGGTCGGCGCATCGTGCGGGCACTGGAGGTGGTCGAGTTGACCGGCCAGCCGTTCGCGGCCTCCGCACCCCGTATCGGCACCCCGCGCTGGGACACCGTGATCGTCGGGTTGGATTGGGAGACAGCAACTCTCGATGAGCGGCTGACTCGACGCACCGATGCGATGTTCGACGCAGGGCTGGTCGACGAGGTGCGCCACCTGCTGAGCGTCGGCCTGCTGGACGGTGTGACGGCCGCCCGGGCGCTGGGTTACGCCCAGGTGATCGAGGCGATCGACGCCGGCGGGGGCACCACAAGTCTGGAGCGCGCCCGGGAACTCACCTTTGTCGGCACCCGTCGATACGTTCGCCGCCAACGGTCCTGGTTCCGTCGCGACCATCGTGTCCGCTGGATCGACGGCTCCGCAGAGGGCCTTGCCGACACCGTGGTGTCGCACTGGCGGAACGTATCCTGAGCAGGATGAGATTAGCCGAAGGGGCCCGCGAATGAAATTCGCCAAAGGACACGGCACGCAAAACGATTTCGTCGTCCTGCCGGACCTGGCCGCGCAATTGGATCTGAGTACCGCCGCGGTCACGGCACTGTGTGACCGCCGCCGCGGTCTGGGTGCCGATGGTCTGCTTCGTGTCACCACTGCCGGGGCAGCACTGGACGCCGGGGTGCTCGACAGGCTGCCCGATGGGGTCGCCCCGGCTGACTGGTTCATGGACTACCGCAACGCCGACGGCTCGGTGGCCCAGATGTGCGGCAACGGGGTGCGGGTATTCGCCCATTACCTGCGGGCCAGCGGTTTGGAGACCCGTGCCGAGTTTGTGGTCGGCTCGCGGGCGGGGGCGCGGCCGGTGGTCGTCCACCACGCCGACGCCTACCTGGCCGACGTGACGGTCGAGATGGGCAAGGCCACAAAGCTGGGCAGCGGAATCGCCACCGTCGGCGGCCTGCGGCTGACCGGTATCGGCGTCGACGTCGGAAACCCGCACCTGGCCTGCCTGGTTCCGGACCTCACTGACGACGCTTTGGCCACACTCGATGTCGCCTCCCCGGTCGAGTTCGATCGCGACCAGTTCCCCGACGGCGTCAATGTGGAGGTGCTCACCGCGCCGACCGTTCCCGAGGACGGGAGCTCGATCGGCACAGTCTCGATGCGGGTGCACGAACGCGGCGTGGGGGAGACCCGCTCATGCGGTACCGGCACGGTGGCCGCGGCGGTGGCGGTGCTGGCAGCCCGGGGTGAGAGCACCGGGGCCGTCCGGGTGCGGGTGCCCGGCGGCGAGGTGGCCGTGGAGATCGCGCAGACCACCAGCTTCCTGCGCGGCCCATCGGTTCTGGTGGCCGGCGGCGACCTGCTCGACGACTGGTGGGCGGCGCAGCGCTGACCGTGCACCCCGAAACTCACCGGGTCCCCCGGGAACGTTAATTGGGGTGCGCGATGTTGTAAGGGCGTGACACCATCGAAAAAGGCCTATGACGAATCCTGACGTGAACACCCCCGAGCCCAGCCTCGGCGAACTCGCCCTCGAAGACCGCGCGGCCCTGCGCCGCGTTGCGGGTCTGTCGACCGAACTCGCCGACGTCTCCGAGGTCGAGTACCGCCAGTTGCGCCTGGAACGGGTCGTGCTCGTCGGAGTGTGGACAGAAGGCAGTGCGGCCGACGCCGACGCCAGCCTCGCCGAACTGGCCGCGCTGGCCGAGACGGCGGGTTCGGAAGTCCTCGACGGCGTCATCCAGCGCCGCGACAAACCCGACCCGGCCACCTATATCGGGTCCGGGAAGGCCCAGGAGTTACGCCAGACGGTCGTGGCCACCGGCGCCGACACCGTCATCTGCGACGGCGAACTCAGCCCGGCCCAGCTCAATGCGCTCGAAAAAGTGGTCAAGGTCAAGGTCATCGACCGCACGGCGCTGATCCTGGACATCTTCGCCCAGCACGCCACCAGTCGGGAGGGCAAGGCGCAGGTGGAACTGGCCCAGATGCAGTACATGCTGCCGCGGTTGCGCGGGTGGGGCGAGTCGATGTCCCGCCAGGCCGGTGGCCGGGCCGGCGGCAGCGGCGGCGGCGTCGGCACGCGCGGGCCCGGCGAAACCAAGATCGAAACCGACCGCCGTCGTATCCGGGAACGCATGTCCAAGCTGCGCCGCGAGATCAAGGATATGAAGCAGGTGCGCGATACGCAGCGCAGCCGCCGTCTGCACAGCGACGTGCCCTCGGTCGCGATCGTCGGCTACACCAACGCCGGAAAGTCCAGCCTGCTCAACGCGCTGACCGGCGCCGGAGTGTTGGTGGAGAACGCGTTGTTCGCGACGCTGGAACCCACCACGCGTCGAGGCGAATTCGACGACGGCCGGCCATTCGTGCTCACCGACACCGTCGGATTCGTCCGCCACCTGCCGACCCAGCTGGTCGAGGCCTTCCGGTCGACGCTGGAGGAAGTGCTCGATGCCGACCTGCTGGTCCATGTGGTCGACGGCGCGGATTCCAACCCGATGGCTCAGATCGACGCGGTGCACCAGGTCATCCGGGAGGTTCAGGCCGACCATCACGCACCGCCCGCTCCCGAACTCCTGGTGGTCAACAAGATCGACGCTGCCGACGAACTGACACTGGCTCAGTTGCGACAGGCCCTGCCCGGGGCCGTGTTCGTCTCGGCACAGACCGGCGAGGGCCTGGACCGGTTGCGCGCGCGATTGGGGGAGTTGGTCGAGCCTCGTGAGGTGACGGTCGACGTCACCATTCCCTACGAGCGTGGCGATCTCGTGGCACGGCTGCACGAAGAGGGTCACGTCGATGCCACCGAGCACACAGAGGAGGGCACCCGGATGAAAGTCCGCGTGCCGGCCGCACTCGCGGCCAGCGTCGGGCCGTACGCGACGGTCTGACGCTGGCCGGGCTCTTCGGATACCGTTCGATTCGAGACGCGGTCGCGTCGGTGTTAACTTGTACGTAAGTTCAACCGACGAGAGGACCGGAATGGCCAACACCCGTTTGGTTTCGGCGATCGTGGCTGCGGGAGTCATCGCTGCCGGGATCTCGAGCAGTTATGCATGGGCTGGCGGCCCGGGCGGCGCTTCCGATACAGACACATTCGAGGCGGTCGGCACGGGCACGTTCATCGATGAGCTGGACGGCTTCCGTGCAACCGGTAGCACCGCCGAGCAGGCCTCGGCCGCGGTGATCGCGATGTGCCAGGCGGCCGGTGGGGTCGATTGCACCGCCGACGAGGTCACCAACGACAACGTGTGCATCGTGTCCGTCGCGGACGACATCACCGACGTCGTGGCCGGTGGCGCTGGTGCCACCGTTGAGCTTGCGCGGGCGGATGCGATCGCGCGGGCGGCGTCCAACGGCACCCCGTTCGGCGCTGACCAGACCGTCGTCATCTCGGCGTGTCCCTAACGGCTGGGTGGCAATCACATGACCAAGCTTGACGACCGGGTAGTAGCCCGAAAGGTGAAGAGGGATATGACAGTTCGCAAGTCGGCACTGCTGATGGCGACCGCGGCGGTCGCGGCCGTCGTTGCGGCCCCCGCCGCCGACGCCCGCCCAAGCTGCCAGAGCACTGATTTCAAGAGCATCTGCCAGACCAACGGCAGCGTGTCGATCAAGGCGCGTCCGGGAACGGTCGCCCCGCCGGCCAACATGCCCCACATCCCGTGGATCGGCGGGCCGGGGCGCCGCTAGGCACTTCGTGATGACAGAGCCGCGGTGGTCTGCGATCACCGCGGCTTTTGTCGTACCCGCAGTCGCCTCCCTCCACGAGGGGCGGGGCGAGCGACCAACCATCTAGTTGGTCTATCCTCGGGTGAGTCAGCGCACCACCGTTCGGAGGACAACCACCATGGGCAACGCCGTGAAGTACACCCGCACCCTCTTCGAGCCTGAGCACCAGCTGTTCCGCGAGTCCTACCGAGGATTTCTCGACAAGCACGTGAAGCCCTTCCACGATCAGTGGGAAAAGGACAAGATCGTCGACCGTGGCGTGTGGCTGGAGGCCGGCAAGCAGGGCTTTCTGGGAATGGCTGTGCCCGAGGAGTACGGCGGCGGGGGTAACTCCGACTTCCGTTACAACACCATCGTGGTCGAGGAGACGGTGGCCGGTCGCTACAGCGGCCTGGGCTTCTCCCTGCACAACGATGTTGTCGCTCCCTACTTGCTCGACCTGACCACCGAGGAACAGAAGCAGCGCTGGCTGCCGCAGTTCTGCACCGGGGAGATGATCACCGCGATCGCGATGACCGAGCCCGGCACCGGCAGTGACCTGCAGGGCATCAAGACCCGTGCGGTGCGCGACGGTGACCACTACATCCTCAACGGGTCCAAGACGTTCATCACCAACGGGATCAATGCCGACCTGGTGATCGTGGTCGCCCAAACCAACCCCGACAAGGGGGCGATGGGCTTCTCGCTGATCTGCGTCGAGCGCGGCATGGCGGGCTTCGAGCGCGGCCGCCACCTGGACAAGGTCGGTCTCGACGCCCAGGACACCGCCGAGTTGTCCTTCACCGATGTCAGGGTTCCGGTGGAGAACCTGCTCGGGGAAGAGGGCCAGGGATTCATCTACTTGATGCAGAATCTGCCGCAGGAGCGAATTTCGATCGCAATTATGGCGGCGGCCGCAATGGAGTCTGTACTTGAGGAAACGCTTCAGTACGTGAAGGAGCGCAAGGCTTTCGGCAAACCGATCGGCTCTTTCCAGAACAGCCGTTTCCTGCTCGCGGAATTGGCAACGGAAGCGACGGCCGTGCGCATCATGGTCGACGAATTCATCCGCTTACATTTGGATGAGAAGCTCACCGCCGAGCAGGCAGCGATGGCCAAGTGGTGGACCACCGAGGTCCAGGTTCGCCTCATCGACCGCTGCCTCCAGCTTCACGGTGGATACGGATACATGCGCGAATACAGCGTCGCCCGTGCCTTCTTGGACGCCCGGGTTCAGACGATCTACGGAGGCACCACCGAGATCATGAAGGAGATCATCGGGCGTGGTTTGGGGGTCTGACCTCATGGTTTCGACCTCCTCGGCGCCTGTGACGGCTATTTCGATTCAATTCGGATTTAATCTCGATTTGGATGCCGAGCCCGAGCAAGGCCGTGTGTCGTGGTTAGCTTTCGCGGAAATGTGCAACCGTTAACCAATACTTGAGCTTGACACGGTGCGGAAACGGCGTACAAAACCGGATTGCGGGAGATTTCATGACGCGGCTAGGGAAAAGTCTGATCGGCACTGCCAGGCGCTTGGCCCTCGGTGTGGTGGCCACGGCGGCGGTGACGGCTCTGGTTGTGCCCACTGCCGTCGCCTCCCCGGAGAGTGACGCCGCCGACGCGATCAGCCAGGCCTGGCAGGCCGCGGGCGGTGCGGACTCGGCTGTCGGCAGCAGGGAAGGCGACGTCTTCGAGGTCGGTCCTGGTTACGGACAGAAATTCTCCGACGGCAAGATCTTCTTCACCCCGGACACCGGCGCCCACCTGATCTACGGCGAGATTCTGAACAAGTACGAGTCGCTCGGCGGCCCGGCCGATAGCGATCTCGGGTTTCCCACCATCGACGAGGTCCCCGGCTTGATTGCGCCGAGCAGTCGAGTGAGCACCTTCAGCGCCAGCGACAAACCCGCCATTTTCTGGACGCCGGACACCGGGGCCTGGGCAGTACGCGGTGCGATCAACATCGCGTGGGACAAGTTGGGCGGTTCGGCAGGCGCGCTCGGAGTCCCGGTCGAGGACGAACGCTACAACGGCGACGTCATCAGCCAGAAGTTCACCGGTGGTGAGCTGTCGTGGAACACCTCCTCCAAGACCTTCACCAGTGACCCGCCGGCGTTCGCCGAGCAACTGGGTGGCTTGGAAATTCCGACGGAACCGACGACGCTGATCAACCAGGCATGGCGCGCAAGCGGTGGGCTTTCGGGCGCGCTTGGTGCGCGGCAGGGCGAGCAGACGACAGTCGGCGACGGCGGCGCGGCCCAGGGATATGCGGGCGGAAAGATCTTCTACTCGCCGGCCACCGGCGCTCACGCGGTGACCGGAGCGATCCTGTCCAAGTACGAGTCCCTGGGCGGGCCCACCGGCGACCTTGGCTTTCCGGTGGACGCCGAGGCCGAGGGCGGCGCACCGAACAGCAGGGTCAGCTCCTTCAGCGCACCGGACAAGCCGGTGATCTTCTGGACGCCCGACCACGGCGCGATAGTGGTCCGAGGTGCCATCAACTCGGCCTGGGACAAGCTGGGCGGGGCAACTGGCGATCTCGGTGTCCCCACCGGTGAGCAGCAGGTTCAGGGCGACACCGTCACTCAGACCTTCAGCGGCGGCGAACTCTCCTGGGACAGTGCGACCAAGCAATTCAGTAGCAAGCCCGGCGATCTGGCGGCCAAGCTGTCGGGACTGGAAGTGCCCGACACGATGGGCCAGACCCCCGCGGGGACCGATGCGGGCAGCAAGCCTGCCAAGAGTTCCGGCTGGCACTGGTGGTGGCTGGCCATCATCATCCC
>CAIOYU010000573.1 GCA_903862565.1 uncultured Actinomycetes bacterium
CTCGAACCGATCATGGGGGAGGGCGGGGTGGTGGTCCCGCCCGCCGGCTACCTGGCCGCCGCCCGCGAGATCACCACCCGGCACGGAGCGCTGCTGGCCCTCGACGAAGTGCAGACCGGCGTAGGCCGGACGGGCACCTTCTACGCCCATCAGCGGGCCGGCGTCACCCCCGACATCGTCACATTGGCCAAGGGACTCGGCGGCGGCCTGCCGATCGGGGCGTGTCTGGCGATCGGATCGGCCGCCGGCCTGCTGGGACCGGGCATGCACGGCAGCACATTCGGCGGCAACCCGGTCTGTACCGCTGCCGCGCTGGCGGTCCTGAAAGTCCTGGCCGACGACGACCTCGTCCATCACGCCGACCTGATGGGCAAGCATCTGGCGGGCGGTATCGAGTCGCTGAACCACCCACTGGTGGACTACGTCCGGGGCCACGGCCTGCTGCGTGGAGTAGTGCTGACCGCCCCGCGCGCCAAAGTCGTCGAGAGCGCCGCCCGCGAGGCGGGCTTCCTGGTCAACGCGGCCACACCGGAGGTGGTTCGGCTCGCCCCGCCGCTGGTCATCACCGAAGACCAGGTCGACGCGTTCCTGGCCGCACTCCCCGGCATCCTCGACGCCGCCACGGAGGTGACGGAATGATCCCCCAGACGCGCCTGCGCCATTTCCTGCGGGACGACGACCTGACCCCTGCCGAGCAGGCCGAGGTGCTCGCCCTCGCCGCGGAGCTGAAGAAGCAGCCGTTCAGCCGGCGGCCGCTGGAGGGTCCGCGCGGCGTGGCTGTCATCTTCGACAAGAACTCCACCCGGACCCGGTTCTCCTTCGAGATGGGGATCGCCCAGCTCGGCGGCCATGCCGTCGTGGTCGACGGCCGCAGCACTCAACTCGGCCGCGATGAGACTCTGGAGGACACCGGCCGGGTGCTGTCCCGCTACGTCGACGCCATCGTCTGGCGCACCTTCGGTCAGGGCAGACTTGACGAGATGGCGGCGACGGCAACGGTTCCGGTGGTCAACGCGCTTTCCGACCAGTTTCACCCCTGCCAGATTCTGGCCGACCTGCAGACGCTGGCCGAGCGCAGGGGCGCGCTCCGGGGCCTGCGGATGACCTACCTCGGTGACGGGGCCAACAACATGGCCCACTCGCTGATGCTCGGCGGCGTCACCGCGGGCCTGCATGTGACCATCGCCGCCCCTAGCGGATTCGATCCGGATCCCGGCGTCGTCGCTGCGGCCCGGGCCCGCGCCGCAGAGACGGGCGCGACGGTGACCCTGACCACCGATCCGATCGCCGCAGCCGACGGCGCGGACGTGCTGGTGACCGATACCTGGACCTCGATGGGACAGGAGGGCGACGGGCTGGATCGGGTCGGTCCATTCCGGCCCTTCCAGCTCAATGCCGCACTGCTGTCGCGTGCGGATCCGGAAGTCGTTGTGCTGCATTGCCTTCCGGCGCACCGGGGCGAGGAGATCACCGACGAGGTGATCGACGGCGGGCACAGTGCGGTGTGGGATGAGGCCGAGAACCGGCTGCACGCGCAGAAGGCGTTGCTGGTGTGGCTCCTGGAGCGGGCCCGATGAGCCGCGTGCGCGAAGAGCGAGTAGTCCCGTGACCCGTTCACCGGAAATCGCCACCACCCGGGCGGGCCGTCAGGCCCGTATCGTGTCCGTGCTGTCCTCCCGGCCGGTGCACAGCCAGACCGAGCTTGCGGGCCTGCTCGCCGACGAAGGCATCGACGTCACCCAGGCCACCCTGTCGCGTGACCTGGAGGAACTGGGCGCGGTCAAACTGCGCGGCCCGGACGGCGGTGGCGGGGTGTACGTCGTGCCCGAGGACGGCAGTCCGGTCCGCGGCGTGTCGGGCGGCACCGAGCGAGTGGCACGGCTGCTGGGTGAGCTTCTGGTGTCCGCCGACGCCAGCGGCAACCTGGTGGTGCTCCGGACCCCGCCGGGGGCGGCACACTATCTGGCGAGCGCGATCGACCGGGCTGCGCTGCCGGAGGTCGTCGGCACCATCGCCGGTGACGACACCATCCTGGTGGTCGCCCGTGAACCCCAAACGGGGGCACAGGTGGCCGCAATGTTCGAGAACATCCGCTGAGCAGTCGCACCAAATTTCCGCTAAACCCGAAGGAGCACTTCATGTCTGAGCGCGTCATCCTCGCCTATTCCGGAGGTCTGGACACCTCGGTGGCCATCAGCTGGATCGGCAAGGAGACCGGCAAGGAGGTGGTGGCCGTGGCCATCGACCTCGGGCAGGGCGGCGAGGATATGGAGGTCGTGCGCCAACGGGCGATCGACTGCGGAGCGGTCGAGGCCGTCGTGATCGACGCGCGCGACGAGTTCGCCGAGCAGTACTGCCTGCCCGCGATCGAGTCCAATGCCCTCTACATGGACCGCTACCCGCTGGTGTCCGCGCTGAGCCGCCCCCTGATCGTCAAGCTTCTGGTGGCCGCCGCCCGTGAGTACGGAGGCGGTATCGTCGCCCACGGCTGCACCGGCAAGGGTAACGACCAGGTGCGCTTCGAGGTCGGATTCGCCTCGCTCGCACCCGATCTCGACGTGATCGCCCCGGTCCGCGACTACGCCTGGACCCGGGAGAAGGCCATCGCCTTCGCCGAGGAGAACGCCATCCCGATCAACGTCACCAAGCGTTCGCCGTTCTCCGTCGACCAGAACGTCTGGGGCCGCGCGGTGGAAACCGGCTTCCTGGAACACCTCTGGAACGCCCCGACCAAGGACGTCTACGACTACACCGAAGACCCGACGCTGAACTGGAACACCCCCGATGAGGTGATCGTCGGCTTCGAGCGCGGTGTGCCGGTGTCGATCGACGGCAGGACGGTCAGCGTGCTGGAGGCCATCGTCGAACTCAACCGCCGCGGCGGTGCGCAGGGCGTCGGCCGGCTCGACGTCGTCGAGGATCGCCTCGTCGGTATCAAGAGCCGTGAGATCTACGAGGCTCCGGGCGCGATGGTGCTGGTCACCGCCCACACCGAACTCGAGCACGTCACGCTCGAACGCGAACTGGGCAGGTTCAAGCGACTGACCGACCAGCGCTGGGGCGAGCTGGTCTACGACGGACTGTGGTTCTCCCCGCTGAAGACCGCCCTGGAGTCCTTCGTCGCCAAGACCCAGGAGCATGTCACCGGCGAGATCCGACTGGTGCTGCACGGCGGGCACATCGCGGTCAACGGACGCCGGAGCCCCGAATCTCTGTACGACTTCAACCTGGCCACCTATGACGAGGGCGACACCTTCGACCAGTCCGCGGCCAAGGGCTTCGTCCACGTGCACGGGCTGTCGTCGAAGATCTCCGCCCGCCGCGATCTCGGCCTGTGACGGGCGCGGAGGGGTGAGCACCAACGAGGGGTCGCTGTGGGGCGGGCGGTTCGCCGACGGCCCCGCGCCGGCACTGGCGGCGCTGAGCAAGTCCACCCACTTCGACTGGGTGCTGGCGCCCTATGACGTGGCCGCGTCCAAGGCTCATGCCCGCGTGCTGCACCGCGCCGGACTGCTGACCGACGAGCAGCGCGACGGCCTGCTGGTCGGCCTGGACAGCCTGGGCGCCGACATCGCCGATGGCAGCTTCGCCCCGATCGTCACCGACGAGGACGTCCACGGCGCCCTGGAACGGGGCCTCATCGACCGGGTCGGACCTGAGCTCGGCGGACGGTTGCGGGCCGGGCGTTCACGCAACGACCAGGTGGCCACACTGTTCCGGATGTGGCTGCGCGACGCCATGTCCCGGGTTGCCGGTGGGGTGCTGGATGTCGTTGGCGCCCTTGCCGATCA
>CAIOYU010000574.1 GCA_903862565.1 uncultured Actinomycetes bacterium
ACCGCGGCGGGCGGCGGCCAGAATGCACCGATTTTCTTCAGCGTCGACGACGACATCGACCGCAACACCTGGAACACGCTCGCGCTGCCGTGGTTTCGTGGAATCAACTCGGTGCTGGGGGTGCAGCGTACCGGCGTCTACGGGGGCATCGCGGTGTGCCGGTGGGCTGCCGCCGATGGTGTTATCGGGAACTCGGGCACGCCCGGACGCCGGTGGGCCTGGCAGACCCGGGCTTGGTCTGGCAGTCAGATCGACTCCGCCGCAGTTCTCTACCAGCGCGTGGTGAGCACCGCATCGAGTCCCGGTCCGCTGGTCGGCGGGATCGAAGTCGATGTCAACGACGTCCTGGCTCAGGACTGCGGACAGTGGAACCTGCATCGGTGACACAGCCCGACGGGCCACCTCTACCGCCACCGCGGTGCTCACGCCCGAGCAACACGGCGTCGAGGGTGGCTGTCACCGTCCGCTAAGCCGCGGGAGCGGCCGTGGGCGCGGCGGGACCGGGACACCTGGCCCACTTCGTCTAAAACCATCGTTGTGACCACACGACAACACCGCACCAACCCGGTTGGGGGAGGAAGCCCTGCGGCATGCGGCATGCTCAGAGGGGCGGTACCATCTCCCCGGTGCCTGGCAGCCGGGAGAGATGGGCGAACCTGCTTCTGCGGCAAGACCGCTCCCGCCCAGGGCCGGACCTCGACACCGGGGTGCCCGCAGTCGTTCTGTGGGTTTCGCGGTTTCCGCTGCAACACAACTGCCTGGGGGTGTTCCGCAGCCTGGGCCGGGCCGGTGTGCCGGTGTACGCAGTCGTCGCCGACCCTCACGCGCCGGTGGCGAAGTCGCGCTACGTCCATGGGCAGATCCTCTGGCAGCCCCACCGTGGCGAGGGATACAGCTCTTTGCTCAAGCGCCTCCTCGACTTTGGTCGCGAACTTGGCCGGCGTTCGGTGATCGTCTGCACCTCCGACGAGATGGCGGTCTTCGTCGCTCGACACCGCGCCGTTCTGCAGGAGTGGTTCCTCATCCCGGACGTGGACCCCAGGTTGCCCGCGGAACTGGCCGACAAGTACAGCCTCGAAAAATTGTGCGATCGCAATGGCACGCCGATACCGCCGGCGATCGCGATCGACACGATGGCGCAACTCGATGCCGTCATAGACGAGATCGACATACCGGTGATGGTGAAGAGCACCGCACTGCGCGGGCAGATTCAGAGCGTCGAGAATTCCACCCTCGTGCAGACCCGCGAGGACCTGCGCGAATTGGCCGCGCAGTGGGTCGAGCCGTTTCAGGTCTTGTTGCAGAGATATCTGCCCGACGAGTACTGCGAGGACTGGTTCACTCACGGCTACTGCGACGACACTGGTCGCGCCCACGTCGTCTTCACCGGTCGCAAGGTCAGGACGTGGCCCGCGCACGGCGGAGCCACTGCGGCCGCGTACACCGCCGCCGATCTCGAACTGTCCATGTTGGCGAAGTTGTTCTGCGCTCAGGTCGGCTACCGGGGCATCTTCGACATGGACTGGCGGCTCGACCGGCGCAACGGCCGCTACTACCTGCTGGACTTCAACCCCCGCGTCGGTGCGCAGTTCAGGATGTTCGAAGACGACGCCGGGATCGACGTGGTGCGGGCCTTGCACCTCGACCTGTCCGGCCGCCCCATTCCCGTCGGCTCCCAGATCGACGGGGAGCGGTTCGTCGTCGAACCGTGGGACCTCGCCAGCCTCCTCTCGACACGACGCAACCCGCTCGACGGGATGGGCGGCACCGGCCGACCCAAAGGGGCCTGGCTCGCCTTGGACGACGTGAAACCCATCCGCGCGGCAGCCATGTCCCAGATCCGGGAATCATTGGCCGCACGGATACGCGGGCTCTTCACGGTGGCCGATCGTTAGGCGGGGTGCCTAGAACGTGAGCTGAACCACCGCGCAGTCGTCGTCGAAGGTCCCGCCCGTGGTGGCCCGCAGCCGGGCGATCA
>CAIOYU010000575.1 GCA_903862565.1 uncultured Actinomycetes bacterium
GGTTTTCTCGACGCCGTTGAAGCGAATACCCACGTCGCGGCTGAGCACCTCTTCGCTGAAGAAGGGGCTGCGCGGATCAATGGAGAGCTGATTCGGCGGAACGTCTGCGGTCTGATCCTCGGACATGATGGCTTTCGTTGAATGTTGCGCTTGGTGTAGTCGGCTAGGACTGCGGGTTGAGACTCGAAAGAACCTACGCGACCCCAACCGGCGGGCGCCAGGCTACAGGCCGCCGATCTACCATTCCCAAGCATGGAACCGCAGACCCCGTCGGCGTCAATGGCCGAGATGGGCCTCTTCACCGGCGCCCCGCAGCATGAGAACTTCGCGCGGTTCAAGGACTTCGTTCCCACGCGGATGATGGCCCCGTCCAGCGCGCCGTTCGCCTTCCCGAAGGGCCCTCCGCTGGAACTGCCGGCCAGCTACGACTTTCAGGGCTCGACGAAATCTTTTGAGGAGTTCTTCACCGAGACCGATACCGCTGCGCTGCTGGTTCTCCAGGACGGTGCGCTGCGATGCGAGAGGTATGCACTGACCGGCAGCCCGGACACGCAGTGGATCTCGTGGTCGGTGGCCAAGAGCTTCGTCTCGGCACTGGTGGGTATTGCGATCAGCGAAGGCCACATCCGCGACATCGATGATCCGATCAGCGACTACATCATGGTGTCACCGGGCTCGGCCTACGACGGAGTGCCGATCCGCCACATCCTGCAGATGTCCTCGGGTGCCCGGTGGAAAGAGGACTACTCCGATCCGGAGTCCGACATCATCCGCCTCGGCATGGTGATGGCAGGTATCAGCACCCTGGACGCTTTCGTCGCCGACATGACTCCCGAGAACGCACCCGGCACGGTCTGCCGCTATAACTCCGCCGACACCCAGGCGCTCGGCGCACTACTCGTGCACGCGACGAACCGCTCGCTGTCGGACTACATGCGCGAAAAGCTCGTCGAACCACTCGGTTTCGCCGCGCCGGGCTACTGGGTACTCGACAGCGCCGGTATGGAGATGGCCTTCGCCGGCCTGCTGCTCACCCCACACGATTTCGCAAAAATCGGTGAGCTGTACCGCAACGGCGGCGCCTGGAACGGCAAGCAGGTGGTGCCGGCGAACTGGGCGCACTCCTCGATCACCGCCGACGCCCCGCATCTGCAACCCGATCGGGACCTCCACAACGACCACACCCTGCCCTTCGGCTACGGCTACCAGTGGTGGCTGCCCAAGGGCGACCTCGGCGAGTTCTCCGCCATCGGCATCTATAACGAGTTCGTCTTCGTCGACCCCTCCCGCGAGGTGGTGATCGTCAAGCTGTCCTCTAATCGCGCCTACGGCACCACGCCCCTGGAGTCGACGAACCACGAAATCGAGACGATCGCCTTCCTCAGGGCGATCGCAGCGCGCTGCGACTGAGGCAAATCAGCTTCGGCAGCACCGAGGCGTTCCGCCGGGCTCCTCCGATCGGAGGAATCGAGATCATCAGCCGAATCCCTGGACCGAGCGATGTTGCGCGCTGCCGCAACGGGGCAATGTGGTTCTCAACAAGCCGGGACGCCTCGGCCGCAACCACACAGGAGAACATCATGAAGCGCTTCGCCCTCACCACCATGCTGGCCGGCAGCATCTTCGCGGGCCTCATCGGCACCGCGGGTATCGCCCACGCCGAACACGACTACGTCTACGACTCCGACATTTACTCCTCGCAGTACCGCCCGTACGTCCCGCACGTCGACACCAGCGTGCACAC
>CAIOYU010000576.1 GCA_903862565.1 uncultured Actinomycetes bacterium
CCCGGCCGACATGCTCGTCGACTGGGTGCGGATCTTCTAGACCGACCCCAGGGTTCTAGACCGACCCCAGGGGTCGGTCCCATTCGGCGCGCTGGGCTTTGGCATCGTTTCCGCGTGATGGTCGTCCGCGACCTTGTAGGCCCCGGCTTTCGGCTGTTTCGATCCGGATCGGACACTGTGGATGGACGCTTCGGATGCTCTTCAGGCTGGTGAGGGAAGGTCCTCGTCGGGGCTCGCCACGGCGCGGTGGGCCGGGTAGGACTTCTGGCTGGAGCCCTGGGTATCGGCGTGGCCCTTTTTGCAGCGCCGGGGACAGCGGGGGCGGATACCGGAGATCGCACTGTTCGGGACGTGGCCTCATCCGCCGAGTCGGGTCGGTCCACGGGAACGGGGAGCCCAGGGCGAATCGGTGTGCCTGGTGCTGCGCGGTCCGCAGCACAGCTCGCCGCCCCAGGCCCGACACCCGCGACCAGGGTGAAAGTAGCTGTGCGCGAACGGGTCTCGACCAGAACCTCTACGAGCGGCGAGCGTTTCGAGCGCGTCAAGCCACCGGCGGCGGCGGCCAGGACCGCCGGGGGATCCCCTTCAGTGCTCGGAGGTACGGCCGTGCCGGTGGCCCACGCCGTGAAGGCGGCGTCCAACCCGGTTGGCGGCGTCGTCCGGTTCTTCATCGGCAACGGCGATGCCGCCCACCCTGACGGCGGCATCTTCATGGGTAACGGGTACAGCTACACCTCCTACGGAGGTGCCTGCACCAGTGGTGCGTGCAACGGCGGCAACGCGGGCCTGATCGGCAACGGCGGCAATGGCTATAACGGCGGGAACGGTGGCAATGCCCGCTGGTTCGGTTCGGGCGGGAGTGGCGGCGACGGCCTCGCGGGTCAAGCGGGCGGCAACGGTGGGCGCGGCGGGATGTTCGTGGGTAACGGCGGCGTCGGTGGAAACGGTGGAGATGGCGACGGCGTGATCAAGTCCGGCGGTAATGGCGGTTCCGGTGGCGGCGCCGGGCTGCTATCGGCGTGGATGTTCTCGCTCTCAGGTGTGGGTGGCGCCGGGGGCAACGGCGGTAATGGGTCGGTTGGCGACGGCGGCAAGGCGGGCCAGGCGGGAACGATCGGCGGCGTCGGAGGCAACGGCGGCGCTGGTGGGCGCGGCAGTGCGATCTTCGGGCAGGGCGGTGTCGGAGGCGCCGGCGGGGACGGGGGACTCGGCGGCAACGGCGGGGTGGAGGCGTACGGGGGTGCCGGAGGTGCCGGCGGGGACGGTGGATTCGGCGGGTCCGGATCCGTGCTTTTCGTCGTCAGCACTCGGGCGCCCAGTGGACTCGGCGGTAGCGGTGGGACCGGTGGTACCGGGGGCGGCAAATCAGGCGCCGCCGGGGACACCGGCGAGCCCGCCGCGGGTGACCTCGGGGGTACAGGGGGTGCCGGCGGTGCCCCGTCGGTCATCTACGCTTACGTCACCGACCACTTAGAGTCGCCAAACGGAGGACACACCGTCCAGGTGATCAACACGACCACCAACACCGTGACAGGGATCATCGACGTAGGGGAGTACCCCTTCGGCGTCGCGGTCACCCCGGATGGAAAATTCGCCTACGTATCGAGCGACTCGATTCAGAACCCGTCGGTGACGGTGATCGACACCTCGTCGAACCTACGCATCGACACGATCGCGATTGGATCCGCCGGGCGTGGTGTGGCGGTCGATCCGGGTGGCAGCCGCACCTATGTGGCGACCGCCGAGGGGCTGGCAGTGATCGCTGCCGGCGGTGGTGTCGTCGCCACCACCATCCCGGTCGCAGTGAACGGGCTCGTGCAGCCACCCGTCGACGTGGCGTTCACACCCGATGGCAGCCGTGCCTACGTGAGCACGCCTCAGTCCGGGGTGTCGGTGGTCGACACGGCCACCACCACCGTCACCGCGCTCATCCCGGTCCCCGTCG
>CAIOYU010000577.1 GCA_903862565.1 uncultured Actinomycetes bacterium
CCGGCGCAGCACCGCCGGGTCCTGCGGCACGGTGATGGCGTGCAGGTCGACCACGCAGAAGAAGGTCTCGTAATCGTCCTGCAGGGGGCCCCACTGGCTGACCGCGCCGAGGGCGTTCCCCAGGTGGAGGGAGTCCGATGTCGGCTGCACGCCGGAGAAAACGACACGGGATTGCTGGCTCATGGTGGGACAATCCTGTCATGCGAAAAATCTTGGCGTTGGCCGCAACACTGCTTGCGACGACGACCATGCTGGCCGGATGTTCGAAGGGCACCGACTCCGGCGAAAAGCGACCCTCGTCGGCGGCGGTGGTGATGGTCTCCGGCGGCGACGCCGTCAGCCCCTTCACATCTCCCGAGCAGGCCTGCGCCACGGGACTGGCCGCCGGCAACACCGATACCGCGATCCGGGAGTATCTGCTGGGCAAGAAGTACACCGTCTACACCTCGCCGGCCATGAACGGCCGCGGCCAGGTGGTCGACCAGCAGGGGTTCGGAGCCTTCGGAGTGTGTCCGGTGACGCTGCCCGAGAACGTGACGGTGAACTCGACCGGGAGCATCGACACCGCTGGTGAACACCTGGCCCGGTTCGTCAACTGGCTGCACAGTGAGAAGGGCGTCACCGAGGTCGATTTCGTGGGCCATTCGATGGGCGGCCTGTACTCACGGGCCGCCATCCGGGTGCTGGCCACCACCAACGCCCCGGTCAAGGTGCGATCGCTGACCACCGTCGGCACCCCGTGGCAGGGCTCCTACATCGGCGACTTCGCCAACGACGCAGTGCCCCTGAGCGACTGCCTGGGCGACAAGGTGTGCGAAACCGCGATGAAGGACGGTAAGGCCGAGGCCCTGCGCCTGGTGTCCGGTTCCGGCCGCGAGGTCAGCCAGCCTTTCCTGATGGGAAAGAACGGATGGAACGAGTTTCAGTCGGGGGTGCTCGACCAGATTCCGGTGGTGCTCATCGCCGGAAACAAGTTCACCAGGGAGGGTCAGGTGAACCCCGCGGTGTGGCCCAATGACGGCATCGTCGCCCTGCAGAGCGCACTGGCCAAGAACGTCAGCGACTCGGTGCTGCCACACCGACGGTGCTACACCTTCCCCGACACCCACAGCATCTTCGTCTCCAACCTGACCAATCTGGACTGGAAGACGGCGCTGACCTGGGATCCGCAGGTGCTCGAGGTGCTGCACCGGGCCATTGACGACGCGCCGAGGGCGATGGCGGCCGCCAACCGGGAAGGCTGCTAAAGCACCCCGGCGCCCTCGCGCCGAACCGATTCCGGACGCGGCAAAGCATGTGACCGCGTTAGGCGTCAGCAACCAGAAACTTACCGCGAATATCGGCCGAACACGTTGACTTTCGCCACGGAGTCAGCAAATCTGGTCCCGTCGAAAGGGGCTTGCAATGGGCGCAGCCGAACGAGGAATTAACGCGCGGAGCAGCAAAAAGAGCACCCCTCAGGCCCAGCATGCCCAAGGGCGCAGACCTCATCGGCAACCTTATTCCTGGCTCGGTGCCGGCGCCGTGAGCCTGGGTGTCAGCGCCGCACTGGCAACCGGATCTGGATTGGCTCATGCCGATACCGCACCGGAGGATGGCGCTGGGACCTCGTCCGCGATGTCCTCCCCATCTCCGGTCACCGGCTCGCCGGGAAACGATCGCGGCCGTCGGCAGAGGACGGCGGCCACCGTGCCCACGGCCGCCCCGACGCCACGGGTGTCCACCGGTAGGCCGGTACGCCCTGCCGCCTCCATTGCCACCCGAAACACTGCGTCCGACAACCGGTCAGCGGCGCGATCGGCGTACCTCCAAGACTCTCCCCGAGTCGCTTCCGGGGTGGCTCCGCGGCGCCAATCGGTCAAGGGCCAGGCCGCCGTGTCGCTCGCCATTCCGAACTCAGCACCTTCGCCTTCCCCGCTCGCGGTCTCGACGACCGGCCCAGCGGCGGCCATCATCTCGCCGGCGGTCGCCTCGCCCGCGGTCGCCTCGCCGTTCGTCGCGGGAGTGCTGGGTATCGCGGCACCACCGACAGCAGCCCTGCGCGCCACGCCTCAGATCCAGCGCCCGATGCAGACCGTCCTGCGCGCGTTGGGAATACTGCCGACGAGCCCCGCGTCGCCGACCGCCAATCCGCTACGGGACCTGTTCTGGGGATGGTTCCGCCGCACGGAATCGGCGCAAGCGCCCCAAACAACCGCCGGCCCAACTGCCGCCGCCACGGCGACAACCGGCAATACCGTGAAGTACAGCGTGAGCAGCGACTGGGGTTCGGGCCACACCGCCGCGCTGACACTGACCGCCGGCCAGTCCGCCCTCAACGGCTGGACGATTGAATTCGATTCTCCAGCAACCATTGTCAACATCTGGAACGGCAAAGTCACCAGCCACGTCGGAACCCATTACGTCATCACCAACATGGCCTACAACGGCCAGGTCGCCACCGGACAGAGCACTTCACTTGGCTACCAGGCCACACCGGGGGCGGTCGGCTCGGCGCCCACCAACATCAAGGTCAACGGTGTCGCGGTCGGCACCGTCACCCCGCCGGCCGCTCCCGCGGTGTCGATCGCCGACGTGTCAGTCGCCGAGGGCAACAGCGGCACCACAAACGCCAACTTCACCGTCTCACTGTCCAAGGCATCGACCACCCCGGTCACCATCGGCTACGCCACTAGTAACGGCACCGCCACAGCCGGAACCGACTACACCGCCACCTCAGGAACCCTGACCTTCGCCCCCGGCACCACCACCCAAACCCTGGCCGTCAAAGTCCTCGCCGACACCACCGTCGAACCCAGCGAAACCTTCACCGTCACCCTGGCCAAACCCACCGGCGCCACCCTCACCCAAGCCACCGCCACCGCCACCATCACCAACGACGACACCGCAGCCCCAACCGTCTCGATCGCCGACGTCTCAGTCGCCGAGGGCAACAGCGGCACCACCAACGCCACCTTCACGGTCGCCCTGTCCAAGGCCGCCACCACACCGGTCACCGTCGGCTACGCCACCGCCAACGGCACCGCAACCGCAGGCACCGACTACACCGCAACCTCCGGCACCCTCTCGTTCGGACCGGGTGTGGTCTCCCAACAGATCAGCGTTCCGATCCTGGCCGACACCACCGCCGAGACCAACGAAACATTCACCGTCACACTGTCCAAACCCACCGGCGCCACCATCGCCACCGCCACCGCCACCGCCACCGCCACCGGAACCATCACCAACACACCGCCGGCGGTCACGCCGACCGCACCGACTGTCTCGGTGGGCAATGTGACTGCGGCCGAACCATCGGCCACCGGAACAGCCCTGGCCGCCTTCACGGTCACGCTGTCCAAGGCATCGAACACCCCGGTCACCATCGGCTACGCCACCACCAACGGCACCGCCACCGCAGGCACCGACTACACCGCAACCTCCGGCACCCTCTCGTTCGCCCCGGGTGTGGTCTCCCAACAGATCAACGTTCCGATCCTGGCCGACACCACCGCCGAGACCAACGAAACATTCACCGTCACACTGTCCAAACCCACCGGCGCCACCATCACCGCCACCACCGCCACCGCCACCATCACCAACACAGCGGTCACCCCGGTCCCGAGCTCCGGCACCACATACAGCATCACTGCGACCGGACCCGACATCATCGGCTTCAACCCCGCGAAGGACAAACTCGACCTCGGGGACGTCTCGGTTCACAACTTCATCGTCGTCGACACGCCCGCCGGTGTCGGATTCCGCAGTCCCTGGACCGGCGAGACCGCAGTCCTCCAAGGCGTTTCGCTGGGCCAGTTGACCGTCGACAGCTTTGCCCCGGTCATCAATGACCATCTGCGCCAAGACCTTTCCGGCGCGCTGGCCTGGGAGCACGGCATCACTGCCGCGCAGAATACGGTATACATGCGCTCCCATGAGGTGGGGCAGGTCGACACCGTCGCATTCAACCCGGCCACCGATGTCGTCGACTTCCGCTACTACGGCACCCGGGAACAGATCTACATGTCCGACAGCCCCGACGGTGTCATCATCGGCAATTCCGGCACCGGGCAGGCGCTGATCCTCAAGGGCGTCACCAAGAGCCAGCTGAGCGCGACGAACTTCGCTTTCCACTTCGCGCAGGTGCGCGAGGACTCGCTGTACAAACAACTCGGCTTCGCTTCGATGCCGGATACACAGATCAAGCCTCAGGGTGTTCCGATCGCAGGCACCACCGCCTGGCCCACCGCCGCCGGTAACGGCGCGCCACCGGCCGGCCAGACCGGTACCACCACCGTCATCGCCTGGAAGTACGGCACCGATACCCCGCTGGCGTTCGACCCCAGTAAGGACAAGCTCGACTTCGGCTGGTTCAAAGCACCGGAGTTCGACGTCAACGACGCAAGCGGCTCCACCAAGATCACGATCGTCGGCAACAACCAGACCTACACACTGACCGGTGTCACCCTTCGCCAACTACAGACCGGCAACATCATCGCCCTGGACAGCGGTGCACGCACCAAGTGGCAGAATCTGATCTTCGCGGCGGTGCCGACGACTCCGCTGCCGAGCCTGTCGGTGGCCGATCGAAGCGCTGCCGAAGGCAACACCGGTACATCGAATATGAACTTCAACGTGCTGCTGTCGCAGGCGTCTACAAAGACGGTGACCGTGGGTTACTCCACCAGTACCGATACCGCGACTGCCGACGACTTCGCGGCGACGGTGGGCACGCTGACCTTCGCGCCGGGTGAGACCAGCAAGACCGTGGGCGTCGCCGTCAACGGCGACACGATGTACGAGCTCAACGACCAGTTCACGCTGAACCTGTCCAACGCATCGAACGCCACCATCGCTGACGCGGCCGCTATCGGCGCCATCATCAACGACGACATCGACCCGTCTCCAGGGAGCTCGCCAAAGGTCTCGATCGCTGACCTGGCCGTGACCGAGGGCAACGGTGAGCACGCCCACTTCATGTTCACCGCGACCCTGGACAAGGCTTCGGCCACCCCGGTGAGCGTGGGCTACGCGACCGCGAACGGCACCGCGACCGCCGGTGTCGACTACACCGCGGACGCCGGCACCATCACCTTCGCCCCAGGCGTAACGACACAGACGGTCCACGTCGGCATCATCGGTGACACTGGCGTCGAACCGAACGAGACATTTACCGTGACGTTGTCGGCCCCGTCGGGGGTCACCATTGCCAGGGGCACCGCGGTTGGCACAATCACCAACGATGACGCCCCGTCGGTGACGCCGGGATTAAGCATCTCGGATGCCGCTGCCACCGAGCCCGGATCCGGCGGGATGGCACCGGGTTTCCTGCACACCGCGGGCAATCAGATTGTCGACTCCCAGGGCAAGACGGTCGCAATCTCCGGAGTCAACTGGTTCGGCATGGAGTCCACGACACAGGCCCCGCACGGCCTGTGGTCGCGCGGTTACAAGGACATGATCAACCAGATGGTCAGCCTCGGGTTCAACACCATCCGGCTGCCCTACTCCAGCGAACTGCTCCACACCAACGCCGCGCCCAACGGTATCGACTACTCCAAAAACTCTGACTTGCAAGGCTTATCAGGACTGCAGGTGATGGATGCGATCATCGCCTACGCCGGACAGCAGGGTTTGCGAGTAATCCTGGATCATCATCGCAGCGGCGCCGGTGCGGGCACTAGCGACAACGGCCTGTGGTACGACAGCACGTACACCGAGGACGCCTGGGTCGCTGACTGGGTGACCCTGGCCAACCGGTACAAGAACAATCCGACCGTGATCGGATTCGACCTGCATAACGAACCGCATAGCGGCACCTGGGGCGGCGGCGGGGCGACGGACTGGGCACGCGCGGCCGAGCGGGCCGGTAACGCCGCGCTAGCGGTCAACCCCAACCTGCTGATGTTCGTCGAGGGCGTCGAGTCCTACCAGGGCCAGAACTACTGGTGGGGCGGCAACCTGATGGGAGTCAAGGACCGCCCGATCGTGTTCAAGGTGGCCAACCAGCTGGTCTACTCACCGCATGACTACCCCAACTCGGTCTTCCCCCAGACCTGGTTCCAGACCGCCGATTTCGGTGCCAACCTGCCGGCGGTTTTCCGCAAGGCGTGGGGCTACATCTACGAGCAGAACATCGCCCCCATCTACATCGGCGAGTTCGGCACCAAGTTGGTCGACCCCAAGGATGCCATCTGGTTGGAGGCCATCACCTCCTACATCTCCGGAGACCTGGACAATAACGGCACCAAGGACATTCCCGCCGGAAACCAGGACATCAGCTGGACCTTCTGGTCGTGGAATCCGAACTCCGGTGACACCGGTGGAATCCTGGCCGACAACTGGGTCACCGTGAACCAGAACAAGATGACGTACCTGACTCCGGTCCAGTTCACCTCCGCCGGCGGTAGTTCGCTCGCCGCATTCACGGTGACGCTGAGTTCAGCGGCGACGAGTGCGGTGACGGTCGCCTACGCGACCTCCAACGGCACCGCGACTGCGGGCAGCGACTACACCGCCAGCACCGGCACCATCACGTTCGCACCCGGTGAGACCAGCAGGACCATCGCGATCATTGTCAACGGCGATGCCACGGCAGAGGCCAGGGAGACCTTCACCGTCACACTGTCGACCCCATCGGGGGCGACGATCGTCGACGGATCAGGTGCCGGATCGATCACCGACCGGGTGCTGGTCTAGCTGAACTCGACGGTGACCGGCGCGTGGTCGGACCACCGCAACGCGTAGGCGGGGGGCTTCTCCACCCGCGCCGCACGGGCGCGCGCCGCCAGCGGTTCGGTGGCCAGGTGGTAGTCGATGCGCCAGCCGGCATCATTGTCGAACGCCTTCCCCCGCCACGACCACCAGCTGTACGGCCCGGGCCGGTCCGGATGCAGGCGCCGGACCACGTCGACCCAGCCCGATTCCATCAACTCGGTGAGCCACTGCCGCTCGCCCGGCAGGAAGCCCGACTTCTTGACGTTGGCTTTCCACGCCTTGATGTCGGCCTCGGTGTGGGCGATGTTCCAGTCGCCGCACAGCACCGCCTCGCGCCCGGCGCCCGCCAACTCGGCCATCCGGGCGGCGAGCGCGGCCATGAAGCGCTCCTTCTCCAGCTGACGGTCCGTGCCGGCCTCGCCGGTGTGGACGTACAGACTTCCGACGGTGACGCCGCCCGCGACGTCGACCTCCAGGTACCGGCCGTGGTTGTCGAATTCACTTGCGGGAAGGCCGATCCGGACGTCGTCGATCGGTGTGCGGCTC
>CAIOYU010000578.1 GCA_903862565.1 uncultured Actinomycetes bacterium
CCCCGACGGGGTGTTCCTCTCCAACGGACCCGGCGACCCGGCGACCGCCGACCGCGTCGTCGCCGTGACACGGGAGATCCTGGGGGCCGGAATCCCGCTTTTCGGAATCTGTTTCGGCAACCAGATCCTGGGCCGGGCGCTGGGGCGTTCGACCTACAAGATGGTCTTCGGCCACCGCGGGATCAACGTCCCGGTGATCGACCACGCCACCGGGCGGGTGGCCATCACAGCGCAGAATCACGGTTTCGCACTCGAGGGGGAGGCGGGGGAGCGGTTCGACACCGACTTCGGGCCTGCTGTCGTCAGTCACACCTGCGCCAACGACGGAGTTGTCGAGGGCGTCAAACTGGTTGACGGAAGGGCGTTTTCGGTGCAGTACCACCCGGAGGCCGCCGCAGGACCCCACGACGCAAATTACATGTTCGACCAGTTCGCCGGACTGATGGAGACTGCGAAGACGGGAGCCCGCTGATGCCACGCCGCACCGACCTCAAACATGTTCTGGTGATCGGATCCGGGCCCATCGTCATCGGCCAGGCCTGCGAGTTCGACTACTCCGGCACCCAGGCCTGCCGGGTTTTGCGATCCGAAGGCCTGACCGTGAGCCTGGTCAACTCCAACCCCGCCACGATCATGACCGACCCGGAGTACGCCGACTTCACCTACGTCGAGCCCATCACCGCGGACTTCGTCGAGAAGGTGCTCGCCCAGCAGGCCGCCCGCGGGAACCCGATCGACGCGTTGCTGCCCACCCTCGGCGGGCAGACCGCGCTGAACACCGCCGTCGCACTGCACGAGAACGGGGCACTCGAGCGTTACAACGTCGAACTGATCGGCGCCGACTTCGACGCCATCCAGCGCGGTGAGGACCGCCAGCAGTTCAAGGACATCGTGGCGAAGGTCGGTGGCGAATCCGCCCGCAGCTCAGTGTGTTACACCATGGCAGAGGTCCGGGAGACGGTCGCCGGACTCGGGCTCCCGGTGGTGGTGCGGCCGTCGTTCACCATGGGCGGTCTGGGCTCGGGAATGGCCGCCAGCCTCGACGACGTCGAACGGATGGCAGGGGAGGGGCTCGCTGCGTCCCCGTCGGCGAATGTGCTGATCGAGGAGTCCATCTACGGGTGGAAGGAGTTCGAACTCGAGTTGATGCGCGACTCCCGCGACAACGTGGTGGTGGTCTGCTCGATCGAGAACGTCGACCCGATGGGTGTGCACACCGGCGATTCGGTGACGGTGGCACCGGCGATGACGCTGACCGACCGCGAGTACCAGACCATGCGGGACCTGGGTATCGCGATCCTGCGTGAGGTCGGCGTGGACACCGGCGGCTGCAACATCCAGTTCGCGGTGGACCCGAAAGACGGGCGCCTGATCGTCATCGAGATGAATCCGCGGGTGTCCCGATCCAGTGCCCTGGCGTCGAAGGCCACCGGTTTCCCGATCGCCAAGATCGCCGCCAAGCTGGCCATCGGCTACACCCTCGACGAGATCCTCAACGACATCACCAAGGAAACACCGGCCTGCTTCGAGCCGACGCTGGACTACGTGGTGGTCAAGGCCCCGCGGTTCGCGTTCGAGAAGTTCCCGGGTGCCGACCCCACGCTGACCACCACCATGAAGTCGGTCGGCGAGGCGATGTCGCTGGGCCGCAACTTCATTGAGGCACTGGGCAAAGTGATGCGCTCGTTGGAGACGACGAAGGCCGGGTTCTGGACGCAGCCCGATGACGACGGCTGGGTCGATGACATTCTCACCCGGTTGCGCACCCCCACCGAGGGCAGGCTCTACGACATCGAACTGGCGCTGCGGCTCGGAGCGAGTGTGGAGCAGGTGGCCGAGGCCTCCGGGGTGGACCCCTGGTTCGTCGAGCAGATCAACGGGTTGGTGGCGTTGCGGGCCGAACTCGTCGACGCCCCGGTATTGGACTGCGATCTGCTGCGGCGGGCCAAGCACAGCGGACTGTCCGACCGTCAGGTCGCTGCGCTGCGGCCCGAACTCGCCGGTGAGACGGGCGTGCGGTCGCTGCGCCAGAGGCTGGGCATCCATCCGGTGTTCAAGACCGTCGACACCTGCGCCGCGGAGTTCGAGGCCAAGACCCCCTACCACTACTCGAGCTACGAACTGGATCCGTCGGCCGAGACCGAGGTGGCGCCGCAGACCGAGAAGCCCAAGGTGCTGATCCTGGGTTCCGGACCCAACCGCATCGGGCAGGGCATCGAATTCGACTACAGCTGTGTGCATGCGGCGACCACGCTGTCGGGGGTCGGGTTCGAGACGGTCATGGTCAACTGCAACCCCGAGACCGTCTCCACCGACTACGACACCGCCGACCGTCTCTACTTTGAGCCGCTGACCTTCGAGGACGTCCTCGAGGTCTACCGCGCCGAATCCCTCTCCGGGCAGGGCGGTCCCGGGGTGATCGGGGTGATCGTCCAACTGGGTGGGCAGACCCCGCTGGGCCTGGCGCACCGACTGGAGAACGCCGGTGTTCCGATCGTCGGTACCCGCCCGGAGGCCATCGACCTGGCCGAGGACCGCGGCCGGTTCGGTCAGGTGCTGATCAACGCCGGTCTGCCGGCGCCGAAGTTCGGTACCGCGACCACTTTCGAGGAGGCGCGTGAGATCGCCTCGTCCATCGGCTACCCGGTGCTGGTGCGCCCGTCCTATGTGCTGGGCGGGCGCGGCATGGAGATCGTCTACGACGAGAAGACCCTGCACGGCTACATCACCCGCGCCACCCAACTGTCACCGGAACACCCGGTGCTCGTGGACAGGTTCCTCGAGGCCGCCATCGAGATCGACGTCGATGCGCTGTGCGACGGGACCGAGGTGTACATCGGCGGCATCATGGAGCACATCGAGGAGGCCGGCATCCACTCCGGTGACTCCGCGTGTGCCCTGCCGCCGGTCACCCTGGGCCGCAGCGACATCGAGGCGGTGCGCCGGGCCACCGAGGCCATCGCCCACGGCGTCGGGGTGGTCGGTCTGCTCAATGTGCAGTACGCGCTCAAGGACGATGTCCTCTATGTCCTGGAGGCCAACCCGCGCGCCAGTCGGACCGTCCCGTTCGTCTCCAAGGCCACCGCCATCCCGCTGGCGAAAGCCTGTGCGCGAATCATGCTGGGCGCCAGCATTTCCCAACTGCGTGCCGAGGGTTTACTAGTCCCTGTCGGTGATGGATCCGTACCGGGCCTGAATGCGCCGATCGCCGTCAAGGAGGCCGTGCTGCCGTTCCGGCGGTTCCGCCGCATGGACGGCTCCGGGGTCGACTCGCTGCTGGGTCCGGAGATGAAGTCGACCGGCGAAGTGATGGGGATCGACCACGATTTCGGCACTGCCTTCGCCAAGAGCCAGACCGCCGCGTATGGATCATTGCCCACCGAGGGAACGGTCTTCGTCTCAGTGGCCAACCGTGACAAGCGTTCCCTGGTCTTCCCGGTGAAACGGCTCGCCGATCTGGGGTTCCGGGTGCTGGCGACCGAAGGAACGGCGGAGATGTTGCGCCGCAACGGTATTCCCTGCGAAGTTGTGCGCAAGCACTTCCAGGAGCCGGGCGAGGGGCTGCCTGCCATGACGGCGCTCGACGCCATCAACGCCGGGCAGGTGAACATGGTGATCAACACCCCGTACGGCAACTACGGACCGCGGATCGACGGCTACGAGATACGTTCAGCCGCAGTGACCATGAACATTCCGTGCATCACCACTGTGCAGGGCGCTTCGGCGGCCGTGCAGGGAATCGAAGCCGCCATTCGCGGCGACATCGACGTGCGCTCGCTGCAGGAACTGCACGCTTCTCTGGGCGGGCAGTGACGGTGGGCGGTCAGCGGCAGGGCTCGGTTCCCCAGATGCGTGAGACTTTCGGTTCCCGCCTGTCGTCGGCGATCGCAGCCCGCGGGCCGCTGTGCGTCGGAATCGACCCGCACTCCGAACTGCTGCGGGCCTGGGATCTTCCGCTCAGCGCCGACGGTCTCGCGCGGTTCTGCGATATCTGCGTGCAGGCGTACGCCGGTTTCGCAGTCGTCAAGCCGCAGGTCGCGTTCTTCGAGGTCTACGGCTCGGCGGGTTTGGCGGTCCTCGAGCGCACCACGGCGGCACTGCAGTCGGCCGGGGTGCTGGTCCTCGCCGACGCCAAACGCGGCGACATCGGTTCGACGATGGCGGCCTATGCCGAAGCCTGGGTGGGCAACGGCCCGCTGGCCGCAGACGCGGTGACCGCCTCGCCGTATCTGGGCTTCGGTTCCCTGCAGCCCCTGCTGGACGTCGCCGCCGAGCACGGCCGCGGGGTGTTCGTCCTGGCGGCCACGTCCAACCCGGAGGGTGCCTCGGTACAGCGCGCGGTGGTGAGCGCAGGGCTGACCGTCGCGCAGTCCATCGTGGATGCCGCAGCGGCGGTCAACCGGGCCGCGGCGCCGCAGCCCGGCTCGGTGGGTGTCGTCGTCGGCGCCACCCTCGATCAGGTGCCCGACGTCAGCGTTCTGCGCGGACCGGTCCTGGTGCCCGGTGTGGGAGCCCAGGGAGGCCGGCCGGAGGCGCTGGCAGGACTGGGCGGCGCTCGGCCCGGACAACTGCTGCCGGCGGTCTCCCGGGAGGTGCTGCGGGCGGGTCCGCAGCCCGGGGCCGTGCGTGCTGCCGGCGAGCGGATCCGCGATGCGGTGGCCTACCTCGCCGATTTGCGCTGATCGGAACGCGCGGCGCGCGACACGCGCGACACGCCGTCGCGCACTGCTGACCCAGGAAATTCCCGATTCCGCCAAATCCCGGGGGAGTGGACTCCGTCAATGCGAATGCGCAGAAACCGCTGTTCATGATGAAAGTCCTGCTAGAAGACACTTTTCCGGACTCCTGGGCTGGCGCTGCGGTACGGGGAGGTGGCCGGTCGGACATGGTCGTAGGTGATCACGCCCACGGTGTTTCCCCAGGCTTGTCCAGCGGGTTTGCACCCTCGACACGGGGGGCGGGTTAGATTTCGTCAGACAGCGTGGGTACGGTCGTCGTCGCTGGCTGAAGTACCCGGCCCAGGCATAACAATGATGGTCACAATGATCGTGATGAGACGGAGGAACCCGTGGCCCTTCCCCAGTTGACCGACGAGCAGCGCGCTGCAGCGTTGGAAAAGGCTGCCGCTGCGCGTCGTATACGTGCCGAGCTCAAAGAGCGGTTGAAGCGCGGTGGCACCAACCTGACGCAGGTGCTCAAGGACGCCGAGACCGACGAGGTTCTCGGCAAGATGAAGGTTTCCGCTCTGCTGGAGGCTCTGCCCAAGGTGGGCAAGGTCAAGGCGCAGGAGATCATGACCGAGCTGGAGATCGCTCCGACCCGCCGTCTGCGCGGCCTCGGCGATCGCCAGCGCAAGGCCCTCCTGGAGAAGTTCGCCTAACCACTTCTCCACGGTGAACCGATGAACGCCGGCGATGGGCCGGACAGCCGGGGCGATATGCCCCCGTCCAGCGGCACGAATCCTCGTGTCCTGGTGCTGTCCGGCCCTTCCGCTGTCGGCAAGTCCACGGTGGTCCGCCACCTGCGGGAGCAGGTACCCGACCTCCACTTCAGCGTTTCAGCGACCACTCGGTCACCGCGCCCCGGTGAGGTGGACGGCGTCGACTACCACTTCGTCACACCTGAGCAGTTCCAGGAGTTCGTCGACAGTGGCGCCCTGTTGGAGTGGGCCGACATCCACGGCGGACTCCACCGATCGGGCACGCTGTCGGAGCCGGTCCACACGGCTGCGGCGGCCGGCAGGCCGGTGTTGATCGAAGTCGATCTGGCCGGCGCACGGGCCGTCAAGCACGCGCTGCCGGAGGCCCTGTCGGTGTTCCTGGCACCACCGAGTTGGGATGCATTGAAGCAGCGGTTGATCGGTCGAGGCACCGAAACGCCCGATGTGATAGCCCGCCGTCTCACCACCGCCGAAGCCGAACTGGCCGCTCAGGGCGAGTTTGACGTGGTCGTCGTCAATAACCAATTGGATTCGGCCTGCGCCGCATTGGTATCGTTGCTGGTGGGAAACACGCCGTAACCGGCGCCAGCGGTCGGGACGCGACCTCGACACCCCGCCGCATCCATCACTTTCCACAATTGTCAGGAGAATCTCCACGTGACAGCCACTGCGGATCATTACGATCCCGCCCCCGGCGCCGCGACTGCCTACGACACCCCGCTGGGCATCACGAACCCCCCCATCGACGAGCTGCTCGCACGAGTGTCGAGCAAGTACGCCCTGGTGATCTACGCCGCCAAGCGGGCGCGCCAGATCAACGACTACTACAACCAGCTCGGTGAGGGCATCCTGGAGTACGTCGGCCCGCTCGTCGAGCCGGACCTGCAGGAGAAGCCGCTGTCGATCGCGCTTCGCGAAATCCACGGCGACCTCCTCGAACACACCGAAGGCGAATAGCCAAGCCAGGGCAGGTCGTGGAGATGAGCCGCAAGCGGGTCGTCGTCGGCGTCGCCGGCGGCATCGCCGCCTACAAGGCCTGCTCACTGGTGCGGCACCTCAGCGAGGCCGGTCACGAGGTCCGGGTGATCCCGACCGAGTCCGCTCTGCGCTTCGTCGGAGCAGCCACGTTCGAGGCGCTGTCCGGCCAGCCGGTGCGCACCGGGGTGTTCGATGATGTGCCGGAGGTGCCGCTTGTCCGGCTCGGCCAGGAGGCCGACCTGGTCGTGGTGGCTCCGGCGACGGCCGACCTGCTTGCCCGGGCCGCCGCCGGCCGCGCCGACGACCTGCTGACCGCCACGCTGCTGACCGCCCGCTGCCCGGTGCTGTTCGCCCCGGCGATGCACACCGAGATGTGGCAGCATCCGGCAACCGTCGACAACGTCGGCGCCCTGCGCCGGCGCGGCGCTGTCGTGCTCGAACCCGCGTCCGGACGCCTCACCGGCTCCGACAGCGGCGCCGGGCGGCTCCCCGAGCCCGATGAGATCGCGGCCTTCGCCGGCCTCCTGCTGGAACGCCACGATGCGTTGCCGCACGACCTGCAGGGCGTCAAGATCCTGGTCACCGCCGGCGGCACCCGCGAGGCCCTCGACCCGGTGCGGTTCATCGGTAACCGCAGTTCCGGAAAGCAGGGCTACGCGGTGGCCCGAGTCGCCGCCCAGCGCGGCGCCGAGGTCACCCTGATCGCCGGCAACACCGCCGGGTTGGCCGACCCGGCACACGTGCACGTCCTGCACGTCACCTCAGCCGCCCAACTTCAGGAAGCGGTGACCAAACACGCCCCCGAAGCACAGGTGCTGGTGATGGCCGCCGCGGTGGCCGACTTCCGGCCCGCCCATGTTGCGACCAGCAAGATCAAAAAGACCGCCGATGCACACGAGGGCCACACCATGGATCTGGTGCGCACCCCCGACGTGTTGGCCGGCGTCGTGGGGCAGCGCGACGACGGCCACCTGGCGGCCATGCGGACCATCGTGGGGTTCGCCGCCGAGACCGGCGACGAGAGGGGCGACGTTCTGTTCCACGCCAGGGCGAAGCTGCGCCGCAAGGGGTGCGACTTGCTGGTGGTCAACGCGGTCGGGGACGGTCGGGCCTTCGAGGTCGACACCAACGACGGCTGGCTGCTGCGGGCCGACGGCTCCGAGACCCCGCTTGAGCACGGTTCGAAGACCCTCATGGCAAGCCGTATTGTGGACGCGATCGCCGCGAGCCTGCGCACCCGGTAGGTTTTCGCGACGGTTTTGCGGCAACGGCATGAATTAGCCAGTGCATTTATGGAAATGACAATTTCAGTGATTGAAGGGGATTTACACCGTGAGCGATAACGGGCGGCTGTTCACCAGCGAGTCGGTGACCGAAGGGCACCCCGACAAGATCTGCGACGCCATCAGCGACTCGGTCCTGGACTCCCTGCTGGCGCAGGATCCGACCTCACGCGTCGCGGTGGAGACGCTGGTCACCACCGGGCAGGTGCACGTCGTCGGCGAGGTCACCACCAAGGCGAAGGAGGCGTTCGCCGACATCACCGACACCGTCCGTCAGCGCATCCTGGAGATCGGCTACGACTCCTCAGAGAAGGGCTTCGACGGCGCCTCCTGCGGGGTCAACATCGGTATCGGCCGGCAGTCCCCGGATATCGCCGCGGGTGTCGACGAGGCCTACGAGGCCCGCGTCGAGGGTGAGAAGGATTCCCTCGACGCCCAGGGCGCCGGCGACCAGGGCCTGATGTTCGGCTACGCCATCCGGGACACCCCGGAGTTGATGCCGCTGCCGATCGCCCTGGCGCACCGCCTGGCTCGCCGCCTGACCGAGGTCCGCAAGAACGGCACGCTGGGCTACCTGCGTCCGGACGGCAAGACCCAGGTCACCATCCAGTACGAGGGCACCACCCCGATCCGTCTCGACACCGTGGTGTTGTCCACCCAGCACGCCGACGGCGTCGACCTCATCAAGGAACTGGCACCGGACATCCGGGAGCGGGTCGTCGAGACCGTGCTCGCCGACCTCGGCCACGAGACGCTGGACACCTCCGATTTCCGCCTGCTGGTCAATCCGACCGGCAACTTCGTGGTCGGCGGACCGATGGGCGACGCCGGTCTGACCGGCCGCAAGATCATCGTCGACACCTACGGCGGCTGGGCCCGCCACGGCGGCGGCGCGTTCTCCGGCAAGGATCCGTCGAAGGTGGACCGCTCGGCGGCCTACGCCATGCGCTGGGTGGCCAAGAACGTCGTTGCGGCCGGCCTGGCAGAGCGGGTCGAGGTGCAGGTCGCCTACGCCATCGGCAAGGCCGCCCCGGTGGGCCTGTTCGTGGAGACCTTCGGCAGCGAGACCGTCGACCCGCACCGCATCGAGAAGGCCATCAGCGCCGTCTTCGACCTGCGTCCCGGCGCGATCGTGCGCGATCTGGACCTGCTGCGCCCGATCTATGCCCCGACCGCCGCGTACGGACACTTCGGCCGCACCGACGTGGACCTGCCGTGGGAGCGGTTGGACAAGGTCGAGGACCTCAAGAACTCCGTCTAACACGCGAACGAAAGCGGCCCACGTCCAATCGGACGTGGGCCGCTTTCGTTTCCGCTGCGGTGTCAGCCGATGAACTGCGAGAAGGCCCACTGGTACTGCGCGGGGATGACCTGGACGCCGCACTGCTGCTGCAGGGTCGCCACCGGAGCCAGGATGGCGCGGAAGTCGGCGTACTCCTGGGGGTTTGCGGCCGCGTAGGCGCTCACCGTCTGCGCGGCCTGGGCCTGCGACTGCGAAGCCGCGGTCATCAGCACCTTGTTGCCGTCGGGATGGGTGTTCAGGTATGAGCGCGCCTGACCCATCGCGGTCGAAACCGTGCTGTCGATCCCGGCCTTGCTGCAGTCCGGTGCGGCGGTCGCGACCGGTGCCGCCAGCCCGGCCACGGCGAACCCGCCGAGCAGGGCGCCGATGCAGGCGCGGGAGATAAGGGTGCTGCCAGATGCCATGAGTCTGTGATCCTCCATTTGCGACGAAACGACTGCTCTCATTGTGGCTTGTCGTTTTGCCGCCGACAAACGTTACTGGTCAGGGTGGCCGTGCAAAGCCGCACGTAGTGCATCCAGCCCGCGGGCGGTGGCCTCGGTGGCCGCCGGAACGACGGCCGCGTAGCCCAGGTAGCCGTGGACCAGTGTCTCGGCGTTGTGCAGTTCGACCGGCACTCCGGCCTCCGCCAGCAACTCGGCGTAGCGGATGCCGTCGTCGCGCAATGGGTCGTGGCCCGCCACGGCGACATAGGCCGGCGGCAGGCCCGACAAGTCCTGCGCCCGCCCCGGCGCCAACGTGGCCGGCACCGCCGTGGCATCGACGTGCCCGGCGTACCAGCGGGTGAACGCGACGATCGCGGCGGTGTCGAGTACCGGGGCATCGGCGTTCTCGGCGAACGACGGAAGTGAGGTGTCCCACATCGCAGAGGGATACCAGAGCAGTTGGAAGGCGACCCGGGGTCCGCTGCTGTCGCGAGCGAGTTGGGAGACGACCGCGGCCAGCGTGCCACCGGCGGAGTCACCGGCCACCGCCAGCCGGGATCCCTCGGCGCCGAAGTCCCCGGCGTTCTCTGCCACCCAGCAGGTAGCCGCCCAGGCGTCCTCGACCGCGGCGGGGTAGGGATGCTCGGGAGCCAATCGGTAATCGACCGACACCACCACCGTGTCCGCGCCGACCGCGTGCTGGCGTGCGGTGGCGTCGTGAGTGTCGAGGTCGCCGACGGCGAATCCGCCTCCGTGGAAATACAGGGTGACCGGGTGAGGCGCCGACGGGGCGGTGTCAGACGAGGAGGTGTCGGACGAGGAGGTGTCGGGCCAGTAGACCCGCACCGGGACGGGGCCGGCCGGGCCGTCGAACCGGTGGTCCTCCACCCTCAGGTTCGGGTGCAGCGGCCGGCGCGGCAGGTCGCGGAACCGGCGACGGGCCTCCTCGACCCCGCCGTCGGCGGTCAACCGGAACGGCATGACCTCGAGAACCTTCTGCAGGATCGGGTCGACGGGGGGTCCGGGGTTCGAGGCCATAGGGCGACCGTACAAGCACATACGATGCGGGGATGGCCGACCTGGGACGCCGCGGTGCACTGGTCGTCCTGTCCGGGCTTCCCGGCGTCGGCAAGACCACCCTCGCCCGCGCTGTGAGCAGTGCCGTCGGTGCGGTTCATCTGCGGATCGACACCATCGAGTCGGCACTGGTCGAGTCGGGCGTCGTTGCCGCGGCCGGTGGCTGGGACAACGTCCCGGACGCGGGTTACCGGGTTGCCTACGCTCTGGCGACCGACCTGTTGACCGCGGGGCACATCGTCATCGCCGACAGCGTCAACCCGCTACCGATCACACGCAGGTCGTGGCTGGACGCGGCCGCGCAGGCCGGCGCGCCGGCGATCAACGTCGAGATCGTCTGCAGCGACAGCGCTGTGCACCGCAGCCGGGTCGAGGAGCGGACGTCGGACCTCACCGGCCTGGTCGTTCCCACCTGGGACGAGGTTCAGCGTCGCGAGTACGAACCGTGGATGGCGCCGGTGTTGCGCGTCGACTCGGCTCGGGGGGTGGAGCAGGCGGTCCGGGAGGTCACGACGGCGATCATTGCGGCGGTCCGGTGTCGAGGAACGCGATGACGATGTCAGGTCCGCAGACGGGGGCGCGGCGTGCCGCCGACCACGAGCCCATCGCCCGGGTGCTGCCGATGCTGTCGGTACCGCACCTGGACCGGGAGTTCGACTACCTCGTCGCGGCTGAGCAATCCGACGACGCCCAGCCCGGGGTCCGGGTCCGGGTGCGATTCCATGGGCGGCTGGTCGACGCGTTCGTGCTCGAACGGCGTTCCCACACCGACCACGTGGGCCAGTTGGGCTGGCTGGATCGGGTGATCTCCCCTGAACCGGTGCTCACACCCGAGGTCAGCCGGCTGGTCGATGCCGTCGCGGCCCGTTATGCCGGCACCCGTCCCGATGTGCTGCGGCTGGCCATCCCCCCACGGCACGCGGGGGCGGAGAAAACCGTGGTGGCGCCGCCGCTGCTGCCGGTCGTCGAGCCGGTCGACCCGGCCGGCTGGAGCCGCTACACCCGCGGCGAGCAGTTTCTGGAGGCGGTGCAGGGCGGCCGCGCGGCACGGGCGGTGTGGCAGGCACTGCCCGGGGAGGACTGGTGCGACCGATTCGCCGAGGCGGCGGCGGCGGCCGTCGGCAACGGGCAGGGAGTGCTGGTCGTCGTGCCCGACCAGCGTGACATCGATGCACTGTCGCGTGCCGCGACGGCCCGCATCGACGAGTCGGCCGTCGCCGCGCTGGCGGCCGGTCTGGGCCCCTCGGCGCGCTATCGGCGCTGGCTGTCGGTCCTGCGTGGCCAGGCGCGGCTGGTGATCGGCACCCGCAGCGCGGTCTTCGCCCCGGTGGAGCGACTCGGGCTGGTCATGGTCTGGGACGACGGCGACGACACCCTGGCCGAGCCGCGCTCGCCCTACCCGCACGCCCGCGAGGTGGCCATGCTGCGCGCCCACCAGTTGCGCTGCGCGGCGCTCGTCGGCGGCTATTCCCGCACCGCGGAAGCGCAGGCGCTGGTCGCCACGGGCTGGGCCCACGACCTGGTGGCGGCCCGGCCGTTGGTGCGAGCCTGCGCTCCCCGGGTCGTCGCCCTCGACGACGGGGGATACGCCGACGAGCGCGACCCCGCGGCCCGGACCGCGCGGCTGCCGTCGGTGGCCCTGCGCGCGGCCCGGGCGGCGCTCGAACGGGGTGCGCCGGTGCTCGTCCAGGTTCCCCGCCGCGGGTACATACCAACGGTGGCCTGTGCGCGATGTCGCACGGTCGCGCGGTGCCGGCACTGCACCGGGCCGCTCTCGCTGGCCGATCGCGAGGCCGCCGGGGCCACCTGCCGCTGGTGCGGACGGATCGACATGGGGGTGCGGTGTCGGCGTTGCGGGTCCGACGCCATCCGATCGGTGGTGGTCGGAGCCCGACGCACCGCGGAGGAACTCGGGCGGGCGTTTCCCGGCACGCCCGTCGTCACCTCGGCGGGTGATTCGATCCACCCCGAGATCGGAGCCGGCCCGATTCTGGTCGTCGCCACGCCCGGTGCTGAGCCGCGTGCTCCCGCCGGTTACGGGGCGGCGCTGCTCCTGGACTGCTGGGCGCTGTTGGGCCGACAGGATCTGCGGGCCGCCGAAGACACCCTGCGGCGCTGGATGGCCGCCGCCGCGCAGGTGCACTCCCGTACCGATGGCGGGGTGGTCGTCGTGATCGCCGAATCCGAGATGTCGACCGTGCAGGCCCTGATCAAGTGGGACCCGGTGGGTCACGCCGAGGCCGAACTCGACGGTCGCACCGACGTCGGATTGCCGCCGGCGGTGCACATGGCCGCGGTCGACGGATCGGCCGAGGCGGTCGCCGCCCTGATCGAGGCGGCGGTACTGCCGGCCGACGCCGACCTGCTCGGCCCGGTGGATCTGCCCCCGGGCGTGCGCCGGCCCCCGGCCACCCCCGCCGACGTTCCCGCCATCCGCATGCTCGTCCGGGTGCCGCGCGACGCGGGGCTGGCATTGGCCACAGGATTTCGCCAAGCGATTGCGGTGGCCAGCGCACGACAGGATCACGAGGCCGTCCGCGTGCAGATCGACCCGTTGCACATCGGCTGACCTGATCCCAGCGGCTGAATTAGGCTTGGGGGTCACCACTGACCGGGAGGAACCGGATGAAGTCGATCGGCCGCAAGGTCGCCTGGCTGATCCCGGTGTTACTCGCGCTGGTCGGCCTGCTCTGGCCGATCGTCGTGTCCGGCCTTCCGGCCTCCGGGGTGCCGCCGTCGGATCCGGTGAGCTTCTCCACGTTGCGAGCCGACTTCACCGTCGATGCCGACGGCGAACTGCAGGCCACCGAGACCATCACCGCGCGGTTCCCGGGCGGGCGGCACGGAATCTTCCGGTTCTGGGACGTCGCCAACATCAATGATCCGCATGTCCGGCAGGTGCCCGAGGTCACCGAGATCTCCCTGGACGGCGAGTCGGTGCCCTATTCACTGCTCTGGCAGAACGAGGACCGCTTCCTGGTGGCCAAGATCGGCTACCCCGACAGCTATCTCGATCCCGGAACTCACGTCTTCGTGATCCGCTACACGGTCCCCGGAGTGCTCGATCCCGGCAGCACCGGTGCCCGCAAGGAATTCGCGTCCACCACCGGCGACCGCGATCAACTGTCCCGGGCGCCCTCGGCGTTCTTCTGGAACGTGATCGCCCCGGGCTGGAACAACCAGATCGATCGAGCCGAGGTGACGGTCAGGCTGCCCGGCGGGGTACCCGGAGCGGGATGCTCGGTGGGCCGCGGCGTCGGCCGCGCCTGCGAGGGTCTGACGGTGCGGGGTGACACCGTCGAACTGACCGCGTCCAATCTGCCCCCGCGCACACCGGTCACGCTCCGCGCCGGGGTCGACGTCCCCACCCCGCCCCGGGCGACCTTGCCGTGGTCGCAGCGGTGGGATCCGATCCTGGGGCGTTCGGTGCCGCTCGTCCTGTGGCTGCTCGGACTGACTGCCACCGCCGGACTGGCGGGGTTCCTGTGGTGGCGCAGCACCGTCGAACCCGACCCGGGTTTCCCACTCCACTACGCGCCGCCGCCCGGCCTGGGGCCCGTGCAGTGCGAGTACATCCGCACCGAGGAAGTACCGGAGCACGGCCTGACCGCCACGCTGTTCCACCTTGCCGACCGGGGCCTGCTCTCACTGAACCAGAGCGGATCAAAGAAATGGACGGTCCGCACCGTCGGTGATCGCGGACAGTGGGCCGACCTCGACCCGGTCAGCGTCGCCGTCGGAGAGGCACTGAACCTGGAGCATCCGGGCAGCGCCTTCGTCGCCAACGGCACGGCGAGTTCGGGCCGCAAGCTCAGCAGCGCCAAGCAGGACATGGAAACGGCCGTCCGACAGTGGGCACTCGACGACGGGCTGATAGTCAAGCGCCGCGGCGAACTGTGGGTGCGGCTGGCCAACGTCGCGGCACTGGTTCTGGCCTTCGGCGGGTTCGTCCGCTGGTTCTTCCCGATCACACTGTGGGGGTTGCCTTTTGCGGTCTTCTTCCTCCTGACCCTGCCGACCTGGAGCTCCAAGGTCGGCCAGCGCCGCACGCCGGCGGGCCGGCAGCTGTGGTCGCAGATCGGGGGATTCCACCGCATGCTGGCCACCGACTCCGCGGAGTCCCGGTTCGACTTCTCCGCCCGCAAGGACCTCTACACCGCCTACATCCCGTTCGCGGTGGCCGGCGGGGCGGCCGCGATGTGGGCGGCGAAATACCAGGCCGCCACCGGCCAACCGCCGCCCGAGCCCGGCTGGTACCACTCGTCCTCGTCGGACAGACACTGGTACTCATCGGGTTCCGGGGGTGCTAGTTTCGACAGCTTCGAGTCGGCACTGTCGTCATCCATCGGCGCGTACACCGCGTCCCAGTCCTCGTCGTCGTCCAGCAGTGGTGGCGGCGGAGGCGGTGGTGGCGGCGGTGGCGGCGGCGGTGGTGGTGGAGGAGGAGGCTCATGGTGACCTGGGTGCTGGTTTTGGTGTTGGCCTTCGCGGTGCTGGCGCTGATCGGCTTCATCGTGGGATACAACAAGCTTCGGTCGGCCGACGTGCGGGCAGACGAGGCGCTGGGTGGCATCGACGTCCAGTTGACCCGCCGCGCGTCGCTGATCCCGAGCCTGGTCAAGACGGTGCAGACCTTCGCCTCCCACGAGAAGGGCGTCCTGGAGCACGTGGCGGATGCGCAGGTCGCGCTGACCGCTGCCACCAGGAGCACCTCGATCGCCCAACGCTCGGCGGCGGAGCACGACTTCGACGGTGCCGTCGGCCAGGTGCTCGCGCTGGGACAGAGCTACCCGCAACTGAACTCGTCGAACAACTTCCTGAACCTCCAGCAGAACCTCGCCGACACCGAGGACAAGCTGGCTTTTGCGCGGCAGTACTACAACGACGCGGCCGCCTCGGTGAACAGGCTGGCCACCACCATCCCGTGGATGTTCGTCGCGGGTATGGCCGGGGTATCGCAACGGGAGTACTACCAGGTGCCCAAGTGAGACGTGTTCTCCACGTGGATGTTTCGGGCTACGCCCGCACCGACGTTTCAGCCTGCGCCCGCACCGAAGCGCGAAACTAGCCCCATGCGAATCGTTTTCGCCGGGACACCGGAGCCGGCCCTGCCGTCGTTGCAGCGGCTCATCGACTCCCCGCACCACGACGTGGTCGCGGTGCTGACCCGCCCGGATGCCGCCGCCGGCCGCCGCGGTAAGCCGGCGCCGTCGCCGGTCGCCCGGTTGGCCCTCGATGCCGGAATCCCGGTGCTGCGGCCCGAACGCCCCAACACCGTTGAGTTCGTTGCAGAACTCACCGAACTGGCTCCCGAGTGCTGCGCGGTGGTGGCCTATGGCGCACTGTTGGGGGCCGGCCTGCTCGCGGTCCCACCGCACGGCTGGATCAACCTGCACTTCTCCCTGCTTCCGGCATGGCGGGGCGCGGCACCGGTCCAGGCCGCCATCGCCGCTGGCGATACCGTCACGGGCGCAACCACTTTCCTGATCGAACCCGCGCTGGACAGCGGTCCGGTGTACGGGACGGTGACCGAAGTCATCCGGCCCACCGACACCACCGGTGACCTCCTGGGGCGGCTGGCAGCGTCGGGGGCGGGGCTTCTCGAGGCCACCCTCGACGGCATCGCGGTCGGTTCCCTCACCGCGATTCCGCAATCCGCCGATGGCGTCAGCGTCGCACCGAAGGTCTCCGTCGATCAGGGCCGGGTCCGCTGGGATCTGCCGGCCCACGTGGTCGAGCGCCGGATCCGATCGGTGACACCGGCTCCCGGTGCCTGGACGGCCGTCGGTGACATCCGGGTCAAGCTCGGGCCGGTGACCCTCGACGAGACCGCAACGGCGTTGCCGCCCGGGGAATTCCGGGTCGAGAAGTCCCGAGTCCTGGTGGGCACCGGATCGATCCCGGTTCAACTCGGACAGGTGCAGCCGCCGGGCAAAAAGCCCATGGCCGCTGCGGACTGGCTGCGCGGCGCCCGACTCGGCGACGACGTGCGGGCCTCATGAGCGGGCCCCAACGACCCGGAGGCGGGCAGCCGCGCTCGAATGCGGGCCGCCCGGCCGACCGTCAGCAGCGCCCCCGGCGGCCCCGGCGCACCCCACTGGATCCGGCACGCCAGGCCGCCTTCGATGTGCTGCGGGCGGTCTCCGAACGAGACGCCTACGCCAACCTGGCGTTGCCCGCACTTCTCGCCGAGCGCGGGATCACCGGGCGGGACGCGGCGTTCGCCACCGAATTGACCTACGGCGCCAGCCGGACCCGCGGTCTGCTCGATGCCGTGATCGC
>CAIOYU010000579.1 GCA_903862565.1 uncultured Actinomycetes bacterium
CCGGGCGGACGAGGTCCTGCTGGCCCAGCCGGGCCGCACCCATCCACAACTCGCCCAACGGCAGCAGTGAATACAGGTCGATCGAGTACTCGCTGAGAACGTCCATACCGATGTGCCAGTGCCTCCGGAGTGCGCCGGCATCCCCTCGGCGGCGAGCGATGCCGGTCCGCAGCGCCGCGGCCCAGAGAGAGTCGCGGCGGTGCAGGGTATCGGCGGCGTGGGTCGCCGGATCGAACTGGCCGTTCTGCATTCCCACCCATGCGCGCAACAACCGGTGCCGGGTGCCGAACAGCGCGTCGGACCCGCCCGATTCGACTGCTCTGTCGATCACGCTGTGCGCCCGGACCGAGTCCCCGCTGTGCAGTGCGGCCAGCGCCGTCAGCGCTGCTGCGCTGTCCGGCATGGCCGGCAGGTCGGCGGTGGTCACCTGGCCGAGCAGTGCGGCCGCATCCGGATATCGGCCGTCGATGGTCGTGAGCAAGCCCCGGGCCAGGGCCCGGGCCGACCGGGCGGCCGCCGTCGGGGGGCCGTCGTGCTCGGTGTCCGCTGTGGTGCGTGCCGCGTCGAGGTCGCCCGCTCCGAGGTACACCACCGTCGCCGCCGCTGCGACGATCGCGTCGGGACAGGGTCCCAGCCAGGAGAACACCTCGGCGGCTTGGGAACCCGTACCGTCGTGCGCCGCGACGCTGGCGGCCACCCGCGCGGCGGCCGACCGTTGCGCCGCGTCCGACGAGCCGAGCAGGTCGTCGGCCAGGGCGGCGGCACTGGAGCAATCGCCTGCCAGCACCAGTGCCTCGGCGAGCGCCGGGCGCTGGTCGAGGGCTCCGGAATCCACTGCGGCGCGGTAGATCCGGGCGCGCTCGGCAGGCGCGGCGGTCGCTGCGGCGTGATCACGCAATGGTTGGGCCAGTCGTGCATCGTGCAGTCCGTGGTCGGCCAGCCGCATGGCCAGTTCGCCGGTCAGTGTGGAGAACTCGAGTTGCGTTCGCAACAGTGCGGATTCGAGCTCGTGGTGACGCGCGGTGCCGACGAGTTGCGCTGCTGCCCGATGCACCGACTGCCGGAACTGCGAACTCTGCGCCGGCTCGACCAGTCCGGTGGCCCGAGCCTGGTCCATCAGCAGTTGGGACTCGTCGGCGGCGATCCCGAGTACAGCGGCGAGGTCACCGGCACCCAGATCGGTGCTCAGCGCGGCGATCAGCAGTGCCTCGAGTTGCACCTGGTCGAGTCGGCGCAACCGTTCGATCAGTCCGAAGAACGCCGACTCGTCGATCGCGTCGACGTTGAGCCCGGCAACCAGGAACGGGAGCCCGGCCGTCGCGGCCATCACCTGGTCCAGACGTGCGGGAGTAAGGGGAAGCAGCCGGGACAGATCACCGATGGACAACGGCTCCAACATAATTCGCGGGTGCTGCCGTTCGATCGCAATCAGGAGGGAGCGCAGGTCCGGGTTGTGATCCCGCGGCTCGGCGGCGACGACAACTGTCAGCCCCGGCTCGGCGCAGAGTTCGGTGAGTCGTTTGGTCTCGGCGGGACTCAACAGGTGTGCGTCGTCGATCACCAGCGCCCCCGTAGGGCGTTCGGCGGGCACGGCAGTCACGACCGAACCCCCGGCATCGCCCAACGCGCGGCGGGCCGCCGCCAGCGCGGTGCTTTTCCCCATGCCGATTCCGCCGGTGACGAGCAGCTTCACCGGTTGGTCACACAGCGCGGCCGTGACGCTCCGGGTGCTCGCCGGGGCATCGGGGAGGGAGCGGGACACGGTGCGGAACTACTCCGCCGGGGCGGGCTTCAACGTGGGGGCCTCAGCTTGCGTGGTCGGCGCCGGCGCCGGCGCGACGGTCGTCGTGGGCGGCGGAGGTGCGGCCGTGGTGGTGGGAGGCGGGGCCGCCGACGTCGTCGGCGGGGGTGTCGGCGGTCCGATAGACGTGGTGGTCGTCGGCGGCTGCGTCGTTGTTGTGGTCGGCGGCTGCGTGGTGGTGGTGGTCGTCCTGGTTGTTGTCGGTGTCGTCGTCGTGGTGGTGGTCGGCGTTGTCGTCGTTGTTGTCGGTGTCGTCGTCGTGGTGGTGGTCGTTGTTGTCGGTGCCGTGGTCGTACTGGTTGTGGTGGGCGCCTCGCTGCTCGACGACGAACTCGTCGGCGGGGGCGTCACTGTCGTCACCGTGGTCTGACCGTTGCCGCCGGTGACTGTAATCGTCTGGGGCGCAACTGATGTCGACGCGGCAGGCTCACCCGGTTTGGTGACCCGGGTGGTGGTCGTGGTCGGGGAACTGTCATTGCCCGTCAGAGTCAGGGCAAGACCGCCGACAGCCAATGCGGCGATCGCGGCGGCGATGCCGAACAGCAGTGCCGGACGCCGGTACCACGGCAGCGGTGTGTCGAGCAGAACTGCGCCGGCGCCGGTGTGCTCGGGTTCGAACTCGACCATCGGGCGCGCACTGGTGGGGGCCTGGGGCGCCTGTTCGGGGGTGACGTAGTCCTCGCCCGTGTAGGGCACAGGTTCCTTGCCGGCGTCGTCGTCCTCCGACCAGGCCAGTGCCCGGTATGTCTGCGACGGGGACGCATCGCCGGGGGAACTGGCCCAAGCCGACGGGGCCAGGCCGGTCGCCGCGTCGGGTGCGGCAGGAGGCGGGACGGGTGCCAGGCCGGTCGGGGCATCCGGAGCGATGGCCGGTCCACCCATACCCGTGCCCATGCCTACCGCACCCGGCCGCCCCAGCAGGGCCGCCCCCTCGGCCGCCGCCGACCACGGCGTCGGGGTGCTGATCACCGGCACCCGCAGGTCGGCCGACAGACGCTGAGTGATCGCCGGAATCGCGGCTCCGCCGCCCACCGCGGCCACCGCGGACAGATTGACCGCAGGAATCCTATTGTGCTCCAGCACATCCCCGAGCGCGTCGAGGAAAGCGGAGAATGGTCCGGCGATGACATCATTCAGTTCGGCCCGGGTGATCCGCACGTCGGCTTGGTAGCCGGGCAGGTCCACGGTCAATGTGGTGGCGGTCTCGGCGGACAGTCGTTCCTTGGCCAGTCGGCACTCGGCACGAAGCCGGGCCATGGATCCCACTGCGGTGGTAACCGCCGGATCGAGGTGGCCGGCGGCCCGCGCACCGGCCAGCACATGGTTGAGCAGCGCTTGGTCGATCAGATCGCCGGAGAAGTCGCCGAAGCGCAGTGTCTCGCCGATCGGAGCCAGGCCGGCGCCGGCATCGGCAAGGGTGATGCTGCTGCCTCCCGCGCCGAAGTCGCACAGCGCCACCACCCCGCGGTCGGGGAAGCCGGGCCGCCCCTTGAGGGCGGTCAGCGCGGCTGCGGCGTCGGAGACGATCGTCGGGGGAACACCGGCCGGCGACAGCACCGGACTGGTGCGCAACGAGGCCCGCAGGACGCCGACGGGCGCGGCTCCCCAGTGTGCGGGCGCGGCAACGACGACGGTCGGGGCGGTGCCATCGTCGACCGTCCGGGCCATGGCTTCCAACGCCATAGCGGTCAAGTTCGAGCCGAGATGTGCCGAACCGTCGGCGGCGACCAGCGGTACCGGGTCGCCCACTCGCTCGACGAAACCGCGCAGCACCAGCCCGGACTGGGTGAGATCGGGGCTGGTCAGGTCAGGATTCTGGGAAGGCACGCCCACCTCGGCGGGCCGGTTGTCCCACAGGGTCAGGACAGCCCGGCGGCTGACCGGAGGCAGGCCCGGGCGGGCGGCCACCAGATTGGTCGTCCCGATTGAAAGCCCCAGTGCGTCACCCATGCGGCGGCTCCTCGTGGTCCATCTGGCCTGGAGTCTCCCCAGGCGCGGTTGCCCAACTTTAGCGGCTCCTGCCTGACTGCCCGGGTAATCCCCTAATGCCTGGCACGTCGATAGGGGAAAGCCCCCTATCGACTGGTTGCCGGGCGGGTTAGCCTGACGGCATGGGGAACTCCTTACTCGACTTCGTCATGGCACTTGTGCGAGACCGTGAGGCAGCCGACCGCTTCAACGCTGACCCATCCGGCGCGCTGTCCGCGGCCGGCCTGACCGGGGTGACCGCGGCCGACGTCAACAACCTGCTGCCGATGGTCGCCGACTCGATTGCGGCGACGAGTCCCGGATTCGGAATGGGCGCCCAGGGCGGCGCCCCAGGGGGAAACGTGTGGGCATCCGGTGCGGCCACTGTTGCATTCGATGCCTTCGACATGCACCGCCCGGCGGCTGTACCACCTTTGATCAGCGTCGATCCCGTCGTCCGCCCTGCCGCCCAGCCTCCGGTGGAGACCCCGCGCCCCAACCCCGGCTATGCGTCCATGCCGGAGATCCCCGACATCAGCGGTCCCCAGGTTGATCCCACCTGGATCGATGATCCTGGTCATGACGTCACTCGGACCGACCCGTCGCACCACCATGACGCAGGGCGCGACCCGGACCCGTCGTTCGACCCATTCTGAGATCCCCTAATCCCCTAAAGGGGTCTGGCCCGAATCCCGAATAGGGACTCCCTAAAGACGGGTGCAAGCCCCGATTCGCGGGCCGTGAAGCCCCCATAACGTGGTCGACAGATCGCCGGATCGGCCGGCGAGCAAGGCCACGAAAGGGGCTTGTCATGATCGCTCTCATCGACTGGATCCTCAACCTGTTCCGGAACGAGGACGCCGCCCGGGCGTTCGTCGCGGCACCCGAGCAGGCACTGCGGGATGCCGGGCTGTCCGCTGTGAGCGCGGCGCAACTGTCGTCGGTCGCCGCCACCGCCATTCCCGGCCTGATGTTTGGAGATGGCGATCCGATCGCCGGACTCCAGCGCGCAGTAGCCAACCAGTACGGGTTCGAGGCGCCGGTGTATCAGTCCGGACTGGAGTCGGTGCTGGCGCCGGCCCTCGGATACGGACCGAGTTACGCACCCTCGCCGACCTACGCACCCTCGCCGACCTTTGCGCCGTCGCCGACCTTCGCGCCGGAAACCAGCACCGAACTGGCCAGTCGCAACACCACGGATCTGGCCAGCCACAACGACACCGCGCTGCTCAGTCCCCGGCAGGACGCCGGCGCCAACGCGCAGCAGGGATCGTTCAACCTGGGCTTCGGTGACATCACGTTCGGCCGCAAGAACATCAACACCGCCACCGACGGCGGTGTGGTCGTCGGCCGGGACAACACCGCCGACATCGTCAGCGGTGACGGCGCGGCACTGGGCAACGCCAACCGGGTATCCAATGCCGGCGGCGATGCCATCACCACGGAGGGGTCCGGCTCGGTGATCAAGGGTGCCGACAACGGCCTGAGCACCTCACTCCACAACGGTGCCAGCACCTCGGTGGGCGGCAGCCAGACGACCACCAGCATCGACGGCGCGGGGAACACCACCACCGCCGACGGGCACCAGGCGACGCTGACCACCACCTCGACGACGACGGCCGTGACGCACAGCACGACCACCGACAGTTCGGACAACTCGACTCACGACTACTCCGACCACGCGCTGTTCGATGCCGGCCACGACACGATGCTGACCAACAGCACGCTGGACACCAGCCACGACATGGTGGTGGGGTTCTGACCCCGATTCCCCTCGTCGATAGAGCGTCCAGGGCGGGAAGCCAGCGGATTTCCCGCCCTGGACGCACGCTCAACGCGCTAGGGAAGATGAACACGTGACGCAGCCGCAGGACAGGCGCCCGGTCGGGGTGATCGTCGAACTCATCGACCACACCCGCGCGATCGCCGACCTCAACGACAGGGCCGACCTCGCCGCCCGGCTCGCGGAGGCCAGGGTCCGGATTTCCGACCCGCAGATCCGGGTGGTCATCGCAGGCCAGCTCAAACAAGGCAAGAGCCAACTGCTCAACTCGCTGCTGAACATGCCGGTGGCTCGCGTCGGCGACGACGAGAGCACGGTGCTGGTGACGTCGGTCGGGTATGCCGAACAGCCGTCGGCCCGGCTGCTCCTCGACGCCGGTGACGGCCTCGACCCGCGGCCCGTCGACATCCCGGTGGCCGACCTCGGCTCCGATCTGCGGCGCGCCCCGCAGGCGGGCGGACGGGCAGTGCTGCGGGTCGAGGTCGGCGCGCCGAGCCCGCTGCTCAGCGGCGGCCTGACGTTCATCGACACCCCGGGCGTCGGTGGATACGGGCAGCCGCACCTGTCGGCCACGCTGGGCCTGCTGCCCGATGCCGATGCGGTGCTGCTGGTCAGCGATACCAGTCAGGAGTTCACCGCCCCGGAGATGCGGTTCCTCCGCCAGGCGGTCGAAGTCTGCCCGACGCTGGCTGTCGTCGCCACCAAGACCGACCTGTACCCGTCCTGGCGGCGGGTGGTGGACGCCGACGTCGCGCACCTGCGACGGGCCGGACTCGACCTGCCGGTGATCGCGGTGTCCTCGCTGCTGCGCAGCCACGCCGTGGCGGCCAACGACAAGCAACTCAACGACGAATCGAACTTCCCGGCACTGGTGAGCTACCTCTCCGGCACTGTGCTGTCCCGCGAGAGCGACCGGGTGCAGGACCGGGTTCTCGCCGAGATCTGCTCGGCCGCAGAACATCTGAGCTTCACGGTGGAGTCGGAGTTGGCCGCACTGAACGACCCCGAGCAGGCTCGCCGGCTGACCGAAGACCTTGAGCGTCGCAAGCAGGACGCCCAAGACGCGCTGCAGCACACCGCGCTGTGGCAGCAGGTGCTCAATGACGGCATCGCCGACCTGACCGCCGACGTCGACCACGATCTGCGCGCCCGGTTCCGGGCCATCACCGCCCACACCGAAGGGGTGATCGACTCCTGCGACCCCACTCTGCATTGGGCCGAGATCGGTGCACAGGTGGAGAACGACGTCGCCACCGCCGTGGGAGACAACTTCGTCTGGGCCTATCAGCGGGCGCAGGCACTGGCCGCCGAGGTGGCGCGCACCTTTGTCGAAGCCGGGTTGGATGCCGTCAAGGTCCCCGAACTCAGCGCCCGGGAGATGGGCTCCGGATTCGGCCGGTTGAAGTCCTTGGCGCGATTGGAGTCGACTTCGATCGGCAAGGGCCACAAGGTGATCACGAGTATGCGGGGGTCCTACGGCGGAGTGCTGATGTTCGGGATGCTGACCTCGGTAGCCGGCCTGGGAATGTTCAACCCGATCTCGCTGGGCGCGGGTCTTCTGCTGGGGCGCAAAACCTATCGCGAAGACCTCGACAACAGGATGCTGCGGGTGCGCAACGAGGCCAAGACCAACCTGCGCAAGTTCGTCGACGACGTGCTGTTCGTGGTGACCAAGGAGTCCCGCGACCGGCTCAAGGGCATTCAGCGCCGCTTGCGTGACCACTACCGCGAGATCGCCGCCCAGGCCACCCGATCGGTGAACGAGTCGCTCCAGTCCACCCTCTCGGCCGCCCGCCTCGAGGAGACCGAACGGGCAGACCGGGTCCGGGAACTGCAGCGCCAGGCCGACGTGCTGCGTCAGGTGATCGACAACGTCGAAAAGCTCCGTGC
>CAIOYU010000580.1 GCA_903862565.1 uncultured Actinomycetes bacterium
CCCGGTGGCCGTGGTGACGGTCTGCACCGGGTCGACGGTCGCGGGCTGGCTGAACAGGTTGCGCCGCACCAGCAGCAGTGCGCCCTCCAGCAGTTCGCTGACCGGGTTGGCCGGTAGCGTCGACAACCAGTTCTGCGTGGCATCGAGCACTCCGACCACCGCGGTGTTGATATCCCACAGCACCCCGGACGGGGTGGCGGTCGCGGCGGGGGGCTCTGGGATCGCGGCAACCGAGGCAGAGTTGGTAAGTGCCACCGCAAAGGCAACGACGGGTGTGACGGCCGATACCGTGGCGTCGTCGGTTGGATCGGAGGCGGTACGCGCACGGGAGCTGACGGTTGCCGGTGAGGTGACAGGTGCGAGTTGCCGGAGTTGGCGGCGACTCGTCGAATTCGCCGGAATCGCCGGGCCGTTCACCTCGAGGGCGAACGTCGGGGCCGGGGTGTCGTTGATCGGCTCAACCGCTATGGCCGGCAACGCAGCGCGATCCGCCGGACTTGCAACGGTCGCAGACCTGAACCCACGCCCCGCGGGGGCCGCCGTGGCGGCAGACCTGGGGACACGTGCCGCACGCTCCGTGGCCGACCTGCGTGGCGCTGTACCGCGGGCCGTTGTGGGGTCGGGGGCCGCCGACGCGGAGGCAGAGTCCGGGTCCCGGCTATCGGCTGACGCGACACCCATCGCCTGCGGGCCGGCCAGGGACAATCCGAGCGCGAATGCCGCGGCACCTACCCGCAGGGCGTTCTTGGTCTTGCCCATCGCGTTCTTCCCTTCGCGTTGGCTCTCGCCCACATCCGCTTTACGTCAACAACCGAGCCCGAGACTAATTGCCCGATACCCCCGCAGGGATGGGTGAAATTACTCGAATTTGGCCACTAACCCTGATAATTCAGACATGCCCCGGGGATGCGATTTGATTGGCCGAAAGGCCGAGTTTTCGCAGCTGAACCGGGTGCTGACCGAGGACGGCGAGCGGGCCGTTGTGGTGTCCGGGGAGCCGGGCGTGGGCAAGACGGCGTTGATCGATCAGGTGTGCGCGCTCGCGACGGCCGCTGGCTGGCAGGTGGTGCGGGTCTTGGGCGTGGAGGCCGAGCAACCCTTCGCGTTGGGCGGGCTGAATCAGGTGGTCTACGGGCTCAAGCCGTTCCAGGCCGGACTGGACGAGCAGGACTTTGGGGTGTTGGCGCCGATTCTCGGCGGCGACTCGAATTCCGTGGTGGCGGTGTTACCTCTGGTGGCGGCGTTGCTGAACCTGTTGGAATCGGCAGCCCACACCCGGCCGGTACTGCTGGTCATCGACGACGTCCACTGGTTGGACAGCGTCAGCGCGGAGGTCCTCGGTGCGGTGGGGCGTCGGCTGACCCATCCTCGGGTCCGCATCGTGGCCGGACGCCGGGTACCGCATGATTCGGCATTCACCAGTGCGGGCTGGACCGACGTGCCAGTCGCTCCGCTGGATTCCGACGATTCGGCACGGCTGTTGGAGAGCGCGGGGGTGCCGTTGACGGCGGCCACACGACGGGCGATCCTGGCCGCCGCGGCGGGCAATCCGCTGGCGCTGGCTGAACTTCCGCGGGGTGCTGGTCAGATCGAAACCGACGCCGCGACGCTGCCGTTGACTGAGCGTCTGGTGTCGGTGTTCGCCGGGCGGCTGGGACAACTCGATGCGGCTGTTCGCGCCGAGTTGCTGCGGGCCGCACTCGACGGCGTCAACGGCAGCGTTGGGTCCTCGACCCGGGCCCGGCATGTGATGCGCAATGTCAAGCCCGCAGTCGCTGCGGGGCTTCTGGTGGTGAATCCCCTGGGGGAGATCGCTTTTCGCCATCCGCTGGTTCGTGCTGCGGTCATCCATCAGGCCGATCCGCAGGATCGCCGCGACGCCCACCGCGACCTGGCCGGACTCTACGAGGACGTGCTCGTGCGCCACGCCTGGCACTTGGCCGCGGCGAGCACCGAACCCGATCAGCACGTCGCAGACCTGCTCGCCCGGGCCGCGAAGGTGTCCATTCGCCGGGGCGGGCTTGCGGTCGCCGTCGAGTGGCTGCGCAGTGCCGCCGAGTTGAGCACCGACCCTGACCGCCGGACCGAATTGCTGGCCGACGCGGTCTTCGTCGCCGCCCGGGCCGGCCAGGTGGGCGAAGCGGAGGATCTCCTCGAAAGTACCGATACCGGCGACCGCGACTCGGCCCAGAGGGTCCTAGCGGATTCCTACCGTGCGTTTCACACCGACGGCGACGTAACCTCAACCCACAGTCGGGTACTGGATGCGCTGAACAAGGCCGACGAGCTCGACGACAAGACCCTGAATCGACTGGTCTACCTACTGGTGTCGATCACCAACTATTCGGGCAGTGCCCGGCATCGGGAAATGACCACGGCCGCCCTGATTAGGTCGGAGGCCCGGCTGGATCCGGCCGTCCTGATGTACCGGACGGGGATCGACGACATCGCCGGAACCGCCAATACCGTTCGCTCGCGGTTGGGTGGGTATGTGGAGTCACTCGCACAGGTACCGCCGCAGCGGATGATGCTGTTGGCATTCCCGGCGCACTGTCTAGGTGCAATGGCCGACTTCCGCACTCCACTGCAGGAGGCCTACACACAGCTCGGCGAACACTGTGGATCCATCGATGCCATCGACAGCGGGCGCGTCGTCCTGATTGATCTGGTGGCCACCGGGCAGTGGGACCGGGCCGAGCAGGTCGGGGCGGCCTGCCTGGAGATGGCGCAGCGGATCCCGGGCAGCCAATTGCGTCGTCACCAGTTGCTCGCCGATCTCGGGGTACTGGCCGCCGGGCGAGGCGATATGGAGAGCGCACTGCGGTACGCCGCTGAAGTGTCAGCCTGGTCCAAACCCCGCGGGCTGCAACGGCTCATGGACGCCGCGGACCGAATCGCGGTGCGGGTTGGGATCGCCGACGCCGACTACGAGGCGGCGTATCACGCAGCGGTCAGGATCAGCCCGCCGGGACACTGGCC
>CAIOYU010000581.1 GCA_903862565.1 uncultured Actinomycetes bacterium
ATCCGGGAAATGGTAACGACGCGGCCCTGCTCAGGTTGAACAATCGCTTTAGAATTGGCTGGCGCATTGCACCAGTGGACTCGGCGAGGGGGTTGGTCGTTATGAGTAGGGCCCCCGACCTGCGCGACGCGGACAAAACGCGGGAGATGGTCCTCTACGCCGCGGTCGCGGAGCTGGCGGCCAAGAACGTCGGCGATTTCAACCTCGAGGGTGTCGCGGCGCGTGCCGGTATCGACACCCACACGGTAAAACAACTGTGGGCCAATACGCCGGAGCTTTTTACCGCCGCGCTGATCGAATTCGGGGATCGGTACATCCCGATCCCGGACACCGGAACTCTGCGCGGTGATCTGCTTGAGTACTCGAAGTCCTATGCGATGTCGGTCAATTCACCGATCGGTCGGCGACTGCTTGATGCGCTGATCGTCAAACCCAAGGACTGGGACGTGGCCGGTTCGCGGGAGACATTCCTCGACGGACGCCACGAGCGGATCACCGCGATCGTCCGGCGCGGGATTGAGCGCGGCGAGTGCGCCGCGGACACCGACCCGGTCCTGCTGATCGACATGCTCGGCGCCTGCCTGTGCACCCCGCTTCTCTTCTACGACCTCCCGGTCACTGGCGAGCACTGCGAATACGTCGTTGATCTGGTGCTGAACGGCATTCGTCGGTCGTGATGGCCGGTTACGACCTTGTAGTCGTCGGAGCCGGAATCGTCGGATTGGCGGTGGCCCGGGAATGGACCCGGCGCTTTCCCGCCGACTCGGTGGCAGTACTGGAACGCGAATCGGGGCCCGCTCAGCACCAGACCGGTAATAACTCGGGCGTTATCCACGGCGGTATCTACTACACCCCGGGTTCGCTCAAGGCCCGCCTGTGTGTCGAGGGTGCTCGGATGATGTACGACTACTGTGACGACCACGGTATCGCCTACGAGCGGTGCGGGAAGTTGATCGTTGCTCTCGATCCCGACGAGATGTCGCGTTTTGACGATCTGGAGGCTCGTGGTGTGGCCAACGCGGTTCCCGGGTTGCGTCGTGTCAGCGCCGCTGAGATCCGCGACATCGAACCGAACGCTGTCGGGCTGCAAGCACTTCACGCCCCCAATACCGGGATCGTCGATTATGTGGCGGTCGCTCGGTGTATTACTGCTGAACTGGCGACGCATGGAGCAAGCGTTCGCTACGGCACCCCGGTCACGGCGATCAGCGGCGATGACCCGACCGTGGTCCACACGCCAGACGGTCCGTTCACCGCGCGGCGGGTGATCGTGTGCGCCGGGCTCTGGGCCGATCGGCTGGCGCGGGCTGCGGGTGCGTCACGAGACCCGCAGATCGTTCCGTTCCGGGGCGCCTATCTCGGGTTGAAGCCGACCCCGCAACCGCGACTTCGGGGCATGATCTACCCGGTGTCCAACCCGGACCTGCCATTCCTCGGGGTGCACATCACCAAGCACATCCACGGTGACGTCACCCTGGGACCGACGGCGATGATGGTCGGCGCCCGTGACGCGTACAAACTGCGGCGGGTTAGCGTGCGTGACACCTGGGAGTCACTGGCCTGGCCGGGCAGTTGGAAAGTGGCGCGCAAATACTGGCGGGTGGGCATCGACGAGATCCACATGGCTGCCAGTCGGCGGGCGTTTGTGGCCGCCGCCGCGCGGTATATGCCGGGGCTGACGGTGGCTGATCTTGACGGCAGTTCGCATGCCGGGGTTCGTGCTCAGGCCGTCGGCCGGGACGGATCGCTGGTCGACGACTTCGTCATCTCCCACGAGGGCAAGGTCTGGCATGTGCGCAACGCGCCGTCGCCGGCGGCGACCTCAGCCTTCGCGCTGGGGCGGGAACTGGTCGACCGGGTGGTCGGCCCGCGGGGCTGAGAAGAATCGGCGCCCCTGACTAAGATCGGCTTGTGTCGTGGCGGATCAGTCAGGTTCATCCCTACCTCGGTGACGACGAACTCGCCGGTGTCGCAGATGCCATCCAGCGCGACTGGCTCACCGAGGGCCCGCACGCCGAACGGTTCCTCGCGGAAATTCAAGCTCAGACCGGTGCCCGGCACGCTGTGCTGGCTCCCAACGGCACCCTGGGCCTTTTCCTTGCGCTGTTGGCGCTTGATTTGCCATGTGGCAGCGAGATCCTGATCCCGTCCTTCACATTCTTCGCCTCGGCGTCCGCCGCGGTTTTCGCCGGCCTGAGGCCGGTGTTCGTCGATGCCGACCCGCATACCTTTAACTTCGACGTCGATTCGCTGGAGTCTCTAGTGACCGACCAGACCAGAGCGATCATGCCGGTCGGCGTCTACGGTCACACTCCGCCGATGGACCGGGTGATGGACTTCGCCCACCGCTTCGGTCTGAAAGTTATTGAGGACGCCGCCCAGCTCTACGGCGTTAGTTACCGGGGTCGGCACGCAGGTACGTTCGGTGATGTCGGGGTGATCTCCTTCTTCGCCGACAAGACCGTCACCACTGGCGAGGGCGGTGTGGTGTTGACGGACGATGATGAGCTGTGCCGGCGGCTTAGGTTGCTGCGTAACCAAGGCCGCGAGCACAGCGGGACGTTCGTGCATGAGAGCCTCGGCATGAACTTCCGCGTGACCGACATGCAGTGCGCTGTCGGGAACGTTCAGTTGCGAAAGCTGCCCGAGATAGTGGCGCGGAAGCAGCACAATCACTCTCGGTACATCGCCGGACTTTCCGGAGTACGAGGGCTGCGGTTCCAGATGGTCCAGGACGGCTCCACTTACGTTCCGTTCCGGTTCGCGGTGCTGACCGACCGGCGCGATGCGGTGATCGCCGCTTTAGAGTCCGCCGGCGTACAGACCCGGGGCTTCTTCGTACCGCTGCATCTCCAGCCTGCGCTGGAGGAATACGCGTTTAGGCCGCTGCCCGTGTCAGAGAATCTCTACGCCGACGGATTGTGTTTGCCTGTGCACGTGGGACTTTCCGATGCGGACATCGACGAGATCTGTGACATCATTCGGACGGTGCACGGGTAGCCGAGATATGTGGGGCCCGGCTTGGTGGAACTCGTGTGAGGTGGGGTTCGGGACTTGTTGGGCAAGGCGCGGTGCGACGGCCGCAATGGTCAATTATTCGATCTCGTTCCAGATCCGACGCCGGGCCTTGGCTCGCGTGTGGTGCTGTCGCGGGATCTCGTCGAGGTCCTCTGGTGCGGTGGTGGGCACTTGCCGCAGGACGGGATGAACGACTTTGAGGTCCTCCGCCTGGCTAGTGATGTAGAACACGTTCGGTGCCGCCATCTTATGACCTGACAGGTGTCAAGTCACCAGATGGGTACCGGTGCCTGGCCAAGTGGGTAGTAGCCGGGCAGTTTTTCCCCGGCCAGGCTTCGCCGGATGCGCTCCTGCAT
>CAIOYU010000582.1 GCA_903862565.1 uncultured Actinomycetes bacterium
GCGCCCCAGATGCCGTACGCGACCCCTACCGGCATGCCGGTCCGCAGGACCGCGGCGAGGAGCGCGAACGACAGCACGTAGCCGCCGACAACCGAGATGAACCAGCCGGGATGGTCCTGAGACGCCCGTAGCGACAGAGTGCCGGCGATCTCAGCGACGATCGCGCAAAGTAGTAGTGCCCAGCTCCGCATCGCGCCTCCGTCGTCGTTGGGACTGAGACTAAACTCAGGTGCGGAGGTGCTCGTTGGATCGAATCGCGAACATGCTGTCCGTGCTTCCGGCGCCGATGCGTGATCCGGTTCTTTTCGCGATCCCGTATTTCCTCATTCTGCTGACCATCGAGTGGACGGCAGCACGCAAACTCGAGCACGCCGACCCCGAACCGGGGCGCCCGGCCAGCGGCAGCTACCTGGCGCGGGACGCCTGGGCGTCGATCTCCATGGGCCTGGTGTCGGTGGCCACCATGGGGTTCTGGAAGTTCCTGGGCCTCTTGGGCTATGCGGCGCTGTTCGCCTACGTCGCACCGTGGCATCTGTCGCCGCGGCACTGGTACACCTGGGTGATCGCACTGGTCGGCGTCGACGTGCTGTTCTACGCCTACCACCGCATCGCCCACCGGGTGCGGATCGTCTGGGCCACCCATCAGGCGCATCACTCCAGCCGCTACTTCAACTTCGCCACCGCATTGCGCCAGAAGTGGAACAACAGCGGCGAATTGGTGATGTGGGCCCCGCTGCCCATGCTGGGCGTGCCCCCCTGGATGGTGTTCACCAGCTTCTCGGTGAGCCTGATCTACCAGTTCTGGATACACACCGAACGCATCGGGAAACTGCCCCGGCCCATCGAGTTCGTCTTCAACACCCCGTCGCACCACCGCGTCCACCACGGCACCGACACGCTGTACATCGACCGCAACTACGGCGGCATCCTGATCATCTGGGACCGGCTGTTCGGCAGCTTTCAGCCGGAGGTCTTCCGGCCGCACTACGGCCTGACCAAGCCGGTCGACACCTTCAACATCTGGAAACTGGAGACCCACGAGTACGTCGCCATCGCGCGCGACGTCCGCGCCTGCGCATCGTGGCGCGACCGGCTGGGCTACATTTTCGGCCCACCTGGCTGGCGGCCGGCCGCAATCGGCGATGCTGCTGCACCCGCACGGGTCGGCACGGCACACTAGCGGTCGTGGACATCAAGGAAACCCGTCTTCCCGGAGTGGGGCTGCGCTACGAATTCGCCAACCGAGACGGTGATCGCATCGCCGTGATAGCCCGCCGCGGTGGCGATTTCGAGGTGTTCCTCTGCACATCCGCCGACGACCCCGACAGCGCCCGACGCGTCTTCCGCCTCACCGAGCACGAGGCAGAGGGTCTGTCACAGATCCTCGGCGCACCGCGGATGGTCGAGCAGTACGCCGACCTAACCAGGGAGATTCCCGGGCTCGAGGCCGGGCAGATCGCGATCTCGGCCGCCTCCCGCTACGTCGGCCGGCCGCTGGGTGACACAAAAGCCCGCACCCGCACCGGGGCGTCAATCGTGGCGATCGTCCGCGGCGACGCCGTCCTGGCCTCGCCAGGGCCGGACGAGGTCCTGCAACCCGGTGACGTGCTGGTGGCCATCGGCACCGACGACGGGATCGCCGGAGTGCGGCACCTCATCGACCAGACCTGACCGTGGAAATCTCCACGGGGTTCCTGCTCGAACTGGGTGCGATTCTCCTCGTCCTCACCGCTGTGGGCTCGGCTGCGCGCCGGTACGGGCTCTCGCCCATCCCGCTCTACCTGCTCGCCGGCCTGTTTCTCGGCGAAGGCGGAGTCGCGCCGGTTCCCGACGCCGCCGGATTCGTCAAAACCGGCGCCTCGATCGGCGTGGTGCTGCTGCTGCTGACCCTGGGCCTGGAATTCACAGTCGGCGAGTTCACCACCAGCCTGCGTCGGCATCTGCCCTCAGCCGCGGTGGACGTCGTGCTCAACGCCACTCCCGGTGCCGTGGCAGGTCTGCTGCTGGGTTTCGACGGCCCGGCCGTGCTGGCGATGGCCGGCATCACCTACATCTCGTCGTCGGGGGTCATCGCGCGTCTCCTCAGCGACCTCGGCCGGCTCGGCAACCGGGAGACCCCGGCGGTGCTGTCCGTACTGGTTCTCGAGGACTTCGCGATGGCCGCGTACCTACCGCTGCTCACGGTGCTCGCCAGCGGCGGGACGGTGCTGGAAGCACTGCTGTGGATGGCCGTGGCGCTCAGCGCCCTCGGTCTGGCGTTCCTGGTGTCCTATCGCTGGGGCCACCACGTCGGCCGGGTGCTCGGCCACCCGGAGGACGAGCAACTCCTGCTGCGGATTCTGGGCATCACACTGATCGTGGCCGCGCTCGCCGAACAGGTGCATGCCTCGGCGGCCGTGGGTGCCTTTCTGGTCGGATTGACGCTTACCGGCCCGGTCGCCGACCGCGCCCGCACCGTCCTGAGTCCGTTGCGCGATCTGTTCGCCGCGGTGTTCTTCGTCGCGATCGGATTCGAGGTGGCACCCGCCGACCTCCTGCCCAAGCTGCCGATCGCCCTGGCACTGGCCGCGGTCACCGCCGCGACCAAGGTCCTCACCGGCATGTACGCGGCCCGCCGCGAGGGCGCCGGCCGGCAGGGACAGTTGCGCGCCGGGACTGCATTGGTCGCCCGCGGGGAGTTCTCGCTGGTGATCATCGGACTGGTCGGAGCGGGAGGCGGCGCGCTGGGTGCGGTCGCCACCCCGTACGTGTTCGCCCTGGCCGTCTTCGGACCCGTTCTGGCCCGGTTGACGCGCTAGCAGGTCCGGCAGTGCCGTGGCTCCGGTCATGGCACGATTTCATACTGTGGAAACGAGTTTCGATCATGAGGTGGATCCCGGTCTGATCGCAAGGGCGCTCGCCCCAGCGGCGTTCGGTTCGATGTGGCTCGACCCCGCAATTCTCGGCGAGCACCGCAGGTATCCCCGGCTCCCAGGGATGATGAGCTGCGATCTGCTGGTGGTCGGCGGTGGGTACACCGGATTGTGGGCGGCGCTGCACGCCGCCGAGCGCAACCCCGGCTCCCGCATCGTGCTGATCGAATCGGAGCGGGTCGGCTGGGCGGCCTCCGGTCGGAACGGGGGTTTTGTCGATCCCAGCCTCACCCACGGTGCCGCGAACGGAAAGACACGCTGGCCCGACGAATTCGACGAACTTGAGAGGTTGGCCGGAGCCAATCTCGACGGCATGCAGGGCGATATCACCGCCTACGGGATGGCCGTCGAGTGGGAGCGGACGGGGATGCTCACCGTCGCGACCGAGAGCCACCAGGTGGACTGGCTGCGCGAGGCCGCACAGGACGGCGAGGGCACCTTCCTGGATCGGGAAGAGGTGCGCGCCGAAGTGGACTCGCCGACCTACCGGGCGGGTCTGTTCAGTCCGGAGTGCGCCATCGTCAACCCCGGGCTGCTGGCGGTCGAATTGGCCCGAGCATGCGAGCAACGCGGAGTGCAGATCTACGAACAGACCCCCGCCCGGGCGATCAGTCGGGGCGCGGGGGCGGTGACGGTCACCACCGGCGCCGGGGTCATTTCAGCCGACCGGGTTATCCTGGCCACCAACGTTTTTCGCAGTCTGCTGCGACGGAACCGGCCGTACACGATCCCGGTCTACGACTACGTCCTTGCCACCGAGCCGCTGACCGAGGCCCAACTGGACCGCATCGGCTGGCGCTCCCGCCAGGGCTTGAGCGACCCCGCCAACCAGTTCCACTACTACCGGCTGTCGGCCGACAACCGGGTGCTGTGGGGCGGCTACGACGCCGTCTACCACTACGGCCGCCACGTCGACCCCCGGTACGAAGACCGGCCGGAATCCTTCCGCAAGCTCGCGGCGCATTTCTTCCTCACCTTTCCGCAACTCGACGACGTCCGATTCAGTCACCGCTGGTCCGGGGCGATCGACGCCAACAGCCGGTTCTGCGCGCACTGGGGACTGGCCCAGCGCGGCCGGGTGGCGTACGCCAACGGGTTCACCGGGCTTGGCGTGGCCGCGGCGCGCTTCGCCGCCGACGTCTGCCTCGACCTTCTCGAGGGGGTTCCCACGGCGCGAACGGAGTTGGAGATGGTGCGTCGCCGGCCCTTCCCGTTCCCGCCCGAACCGGTCGCGAGTGCCGGCATCCAGGCCACCCGATGGTCACTGGACCGGGCCGACCACCACGCCGGACGGCGCAACATCTTCCTTCGCACCCTCGACCAGATGGGACTGGGTTTCGACTCCTAGGGCGGCGCCCTACACCCTTTCGGCTGCCTGTCAGATTTTTCCAGTAGGCTCGCGAACGCCCGCCGAGCAGATGGCGGACTACATGGAGGAAGAACACTCGTGGGAGACACACTCACCGCAGGACAGCAGCTGGGGAAGGGCGCTTCGCTCACCTCGAACAACGGGGCCTACACCCTGACGCTGCAGGAGGACGGCAATCTCGTCCTGGCAGCGCGCGGCGAAGCCGTGTGGGCAACCGGCACCAACAACCAGGGCGTCGACCGCGCCGAGGTTCAGGGTGACGGCAACTTCGTGATCTATGCCGGCGACAAGCCGGTGTGGCACACCGACACCAAGGGCAAGAAGGACGTCAAGCTGGTCGTTCAGGACGACCGCAACATCGTGCTCTACGCCGGTGACGGCGCTGCCTGGAACTCGGGGACCGAGACCAACGAGGCCCCCCCGGTCGAGAACGTCGAGATCGCCCCGGTTGCCAACGAGGTCAAGACCTACACCGTTGCCGCCGGCGACACGCTGTTCAACATCGCCGCGAAGCTGCTCGGCGACGGCAATCGCTACCAGGAGCTCGCTGCCCACAACAACATCGCCAACCCCGACCACATCGAGGTCGGTCAGGTCATCAACATCCCCTGACCTGGTGCACTAACCCCCGCGGGCAACGCCGCGGATTCGTAATTGTGCGTTGGTAACACTCGGCAGGCAATGCCGATACATAATCGACACACAATTGCGACCGAGTCGTTGACGGGTCGCCGACCGACCGAGGTGTAGGTTGACCCATTTCCTGCGAACCGTCGCAGTGGCGGTCGGGGCCGTACTGGCATCGTTGACGGTGCCAGCCGCCCCGGCCGCCATTGCCGACTCCGGGGTGACCGGCGACCCCACCACCACCGTCGCCTAC
>CAIOYU010000583.1 GCA_903862565.1 uncultured Actinomycetes bacterium
GCGCGGGCTGTCGTGCTGCACTCCGCGCTGCATCCGGCCAACCCGCTGGCGACGGTCGGGATCGAGTACAGCGTCTCCTACGAGCCCGCGGATATGGTGCACGGTCTGGGCGGTGACTGGTTCGATGTGATGTCGTTGCCGAAGAACCGGATCTATTTCGCTGTCGGGGACATCGTCGGGCACGGCCTGCAGGCCGTTGAGGATATGGCGCAGCTACGCAGTGCCGGGCGCACTCTCGCCCACCGCGGCCAGACCCCGGCTCAGGTGCTTGCCGATCTCAACACCTTCACCGACGACGTCGTCCCGAGCGAGTTCGCGACCCTGGTGGTCGCCGTCTTCGACACGGCGTCGGGGACGCTGACCTACAGTTCCGCCGGCCATCCGCCGGCGTTCCTCCGAAAGGCGGGAACCGGTCAGGTAATACGGCTTTCCGACGCCAACGGGCCGGTGCTGGGACCGATGATGGACGCGGTCTACGAGGACGGTCTCATCCTGGTTGATTCGGGAGATGTCCTGATGATGTACACCGACGGCCTGGTGGAGCGTCCCGGTCTCACGGTCTCGGCCGGGGTCGCGCAACTCGAGAAGTTGATCGCCGGGTGGGCGCCGGCGGCGCTGCTCGATTGCGAGGCCGTGGCCGGGGCTCTGGCGCCACCGCCACGTTCCGACGACATCTGCGTGCTCGCTGTCCGCTTCGACTAGCGTGATTTCCGTGATCGTTCGGGTTCACCTCGACATCACCGGTGTGGTGCAGGGTGTCGGCTTCCGTCCGGCGGTCGCCCGGATCGCCGCCGAGTTCGGACTCGGTGGCTGGGTCTACAACGACGCCGGCTCGGTGCACTGTGAGTTGGAGGGCCCGTCCGCCGACGTCGAGGGCGCCATCGCCGCGCTTCAGCACCGGCCCCCGCCGATGGCCCGGATCGACACGATGCGCTCGACCGCGTTGCCCCCGGTCGGCTCCACCGGCTTCGAGATCACCGGAAGCCGGACCGGGGACGACTCCCGGACCCTGGTGCCGCCGGACATTGCGATCTGCGCGGACTGCCTGCGCGAGATGCGCGATCCCGCCGACCGCCGCTTCGGGCACGCATTCATCACCTGCACCAACTGCGGGCCGCGCTACACCGTCATCACCGACCTGCCGTATGACCGGCCGGCCACCACCATGGCGGGCTTTCCGATGTGTGCGGCGTGCGCGGTGGAGTACCACGACCCGCTGGACCGGCGATTCCACGCGCAGACCATCGCGTGCCCGGACTGCGGACCGAGGCTGTCGTGGTCACTGGACGCCGCGGCGGAGGCGCTCCTGGCCGGAAAGATCCTCGCCATCAAGGGAATCGGCGGCTTCCACCTGGCCTGCCGGGCCGACGACGACGCCGTCGTCACCCTGTTGCGTACCCGAAAAAACAGACCCGTCAAGCCTTTTGCGGTGATGGTCGCCGACCTCGATGCCGCCCGGGAGATCGCGGTGATCGACGAGGCGGCGGCGTTGGCCTTGGCGTCGCCGGTCGCGCCGATCGTGCTGGTGGAACGCCGGAGGTGTGCGGGAGTCAGCGGCACGGTGGCACCCGGGCTGGCCGACCTCGGTGTGATGCTGGCGTATTCGCCTCTGCACCATCTGCTCTTCGACCGGGTCGGCGGGACTGCGCTGGTGATGACCTCGGCGAATCAGGGCGGATCGCCGATCGTCTTCCGCAATAAGGACCTGTCCTGGATCGACGGCCTGGCCGACGCCGTCCTGACCCACGACCGTCCCATCCATGTGCCCTGCGAGGATTCCGTCGTCACCCTCGACGACGAGGGCCGGGAACTGCCGGTCCGGCGGTCCCGCGGCTATGCGCCCTTGCCGGTCTCGGTGCCGGTGGATTGCACCGAGGTCATCCTCGCCACCGGCGGGGATCTGAAGACCGCCTTCTGCCTGATGGGATCCTCAACGGACGGGGTCGCCAACGCGCACCTGTCCGCCCACCTCGGCGACATGGCCGACCCGCGCACCCAGGCTTGTTTCGAGTCCGCCCTGGACCACCTGGCGTTCATGACCGACCGGCGGCCCGAGGTCATCGCCTGCGATCTGCACCCCGGCTACGCCACCACCTCCTGGGCCCGGCGGTACGCGAACGGGCGCCCGGTGGTGGGGATTCAGCATCACCACGCCCACGCCGTCTCGCTGCTGGCCGAACACCGTCGGCTCGATACCCCGATTCTCGTCGTCGCCTTCGACGGCACCGGTTACGGCCCCGACGGCACCATCTGGGGTGGGGAACTGCTGGCGCTGACCTCGGCCGCGGACTGCACCAGGGTCGGGCACCTGGCGCCGTTCGCGCTGCCCGGTGGGGATGGCGCGGTGCGGCAGCCCGCCCGTATCGCCCTGGACCTGCTGACCCGGGCCGGGATCGACTGGGCGTCCGACCTGCCGCCGGTGCTCGCCGTCGGAGACGCCGGCCTGCACGTGTTGGGCCAGCAGATCCCGCGCGGTCTGGGCTGTGTGCCGACGACGAGCATGGGCCGACTCTTCGACGCCGTCGCCAGCCTGCTCGGGGTCTGCCAGCAGGTCAGTTACGAGGGCCAGGCCGCGATAGAACTGGAGCATCTGGCCCGCCGCGGTCGGCCCGTCGCCCTGGACTTCGACGTCACCGCCGGGTTGCTCGATCCCGCGCCGCTGATCACCGGCCTGGTCGACGGCCTGCGGGACGGGACCGATCCTGCCGACCTGGCCGCCGGATTCCACCAGGCCGTCGTCCGGGCCACCGCACTGGCGGCCGGGCACTGCGCCGACGCGGCCGGCCTGTCGGTGGTCGGGCTGACCGGGGGGGTGTTCGTCAATCGTTTACTGCTGCGGGGTCTTCGGGAATCCTTGACCAAGAGCGGTTATGAGGTGCTGACCCACCGTATCGTTTCCTGTAACGACGGCGGACTGGCGCTCGGTCAGGCCACCATCGCCGCCGCCCAGCAGACCGCACCGGAAAGGAACGGCATATGTGCCTCGGAATCCCCGGCAAGGTGATCCAGATCTGGGAGGAGTCCGGCACCCGGATGTCCACCGTCGACTTCGGCGGCACTACCAAGACCGTGTGCCTGGCCTACCTGCCGGACATGGAGATCGGTGAGTACACGATCGTGCATGCGGGTTTCGCGATCACCCGACTCGACGAGGTGTCGGCGAACGAGACCCTGCAGATGTTCGCCGACCTCGGCATTCTCGAGGAAGAGCTGGGCGGTCTGGAGTCGGCATGAAGTACCTCGACGAATTCCGCGACCCGGTCGCCGCCAGGGCACTGGTCGAGAACATCCGTCGCATCTCGACCCGCCCCTGGACCGTGATGGAGGTCTGCGGCGGACAGACCCACTCGATCATCCGCAACGGCATCGACCAATTGCTCGACGGCGCAGTCGAATTCATCCACGGCCCGGGCTGCCCGGTGTGCGTGACCCCGCTGGAGATGATCGACCGGGCGCTGGCCATCGCCGCCCGCGACGACGTCATCTTCTGCTCGTTCGGCGACATGTTGCGGGTACCCGGCAGCAGCCAGGATCTGTTCAGCGTGCGGGCCCGCGGTGGGGACGTCCGCATCGTCTACTCCCCACTGGACGCCACCCGCATCGCCGCCGACAACCCCGACAAGGAAGTGGTGTTCTTCGGCGTCGGCTTCGAGACCACCGCCCCGGCCAACGCGATGTCGGTGCTGCACGCCCAGCGGCTCGGCCTGACCAACTTCTCCATGCTGGTGTCCCATGTGCTCGTTCCGCCGGCGATGACGGCGATCTTGAGTTCGCCCACCAACCGGGTGCAGGGCTTCCTGGCCGCCGGCCATGTCTGCAGCGTCATGGGCACCTCCGAGTACGCCCCACTGGTGGAGCGGTTCGGTGTGCCGATCGTGGTCACCGGGTTCGAACCGCTCGACGTCCTCGAGGGGGTGCGCCAGGTGGTCGAGCAGTTGGAAGCCGGCACGGCGGAGTTGCGCAACGCCTACCCACGGGCGGTCACCGATGCTGGCAACACCGTCGCCCAACAGGTGATGGCCGACGTGTTCGTCGTCACCGACCGGCAGTGGCGCGGCATCGGGATGATCCCGCAATCCGGGTGGACGCTGTCGCCGCGCTACGCCGCCTTCGACGCCGAACGCAAATTCGGGGTGGGCGGGCTGACGGTTCAGGAATCCGACGAGTGCCACGCCGGGGAGGTGTTGCAGGGGCTGCTGAAGCCCAACCAATGCCCGGCCTTCGGGACCACCTGCACCCCGCGGACGCCGTTGGGCGCGACGATGGTGTCCAGCGAGGGCGCCTGCGCCGCGTACTACCAGTTCCGTCGGCTGGAATCGTCTGCGCGTGTCTGACCTTCCGGCGGGCAGGAGCGAAGCGACCCGGGGAGTGATTCCTGATCCGGCCAACTGGGTGTGCCCCCTGCCGTTGCGGGAAACCAAGCGCATCGTCATGGGCCACGGCGGCGGCGGGATCCTCTCCGAGGAACTGATTGAGAATCTCTTCCTGCCCGCCTTCGGTTCCGCCGGTGGGCCGTCCCGGGACTCCGCGGTGCTCGAGGCGCACGGCGGGCGGATCGCCCTGACCACCGACTCCTACGTCGTCAACCCGCTGTTCTTCCCGGGCGGCAACATCGGCGATCTGGCGGTCAACGGCACCATCAACGACCTGGCCTGCAGCGGAGCCCAGCCGATCGGGCTGACCGCCGGCTTCATCCTGGAGGAGGGTCTGGAGGTCGAGGTCCTGGGCGCCGTCGCGGCGGCCATGGGCAGGGCGGCCGCCGAAGCGGGCGTCGCCATCGTCACCGGTGACACCAAAGTCGTCGGACGAGGCAGCGCCGACGGGCTTTTCGTCAACACCGCCGGCGTCGGGATCATCCCCGACGGCCTGCGGATCGGCCCCGAGCAGGCCCGCCCCGGCGACCACGTCATCGTCTCGGGCAACATCGGCGAGCACGGGGTGGCGATCATGAGCATCCGCGAGGGCATCGACTTCGGGACGACGGTCACCACCGACAGCGCTCCACTGCACCGCCTGGTCGCGGCCATGCTGGCGGCCGTCCCGAACCCGAATGCTGTTCATGCCCTGCGTGATCCGACCCGCGGCGGACTGGTCGCGGCAACGGTGGAGATCGCCCGCACCTCGCGCGTCGGAGTCGAACTCGACGAGGCCACCGTCCCGGTGCCCGAGACCGTCGCCTCGGCGTGCGGATTCCTCGGGCTGGACCCGATGCAGGTGGCCAACGAGGGCAAGATGGTGGCCTTCGTCGACCCTGCCCACAGCGAGGCGGTGCTGGCGGCCATGCGGTCCCGACCCGAGGGCGCCGACGCCGCGATCATCGGCCGGGTCGTTGCGGAACATCCCGGCATGGTGGTGGTCCGCACGCCGTTCGGCACCACCCGGGTGGTCGAACGCGAACTGGGCGAACAGCTTCCGCGGATCTGCTGACGCGATGGCCGAGCCGATGATCCCCGGCGTCACCGGCACTCTGGATGACGCGGCCATCGCGGCCGTTCGCGACTGGATCCGCGCGCAGGGGATCGGCACGGAGGTCACCGACGTCGTGCCACTGGCCGGCGGGTCGCAGAACGTGGTGGTGCGGATGCGCGTGGACGGCCGCAGTTTGGTGCTGCGCCGCCCGCCGCCGCACCCGCGGCCCAACAGCGACCGGACGATGCAACGCGAGATCGCCGTGCTGCGAACGCTGGCCGGCAGTGCGGTGCCGCACCCGCGCATCCTCGCCGCCTGCGAGGACCTCGCCGTCCTCGGCGTCGTGTTCTACCTGATGGAGGAGGTCGACGGGTTCAACCCCGGCAACGAGATCACGGCGGCCTACGTTCGCGATGCGTCCATGCGCCACCGCGTCGGACTGAACTACGCCGCCGACGTCGCCCGACTCGGTCAGGCCGAATGGCTGGGGAGCCCGCTGGAGGAGTGGAGAAGGCCGGGGTCATTTCTGGAACGGCAAGTGCCACAATGGCGTTCCGCTGTCGCGGCCTACCGTTCGCAGGACGGGTACGACCATCACTCGCTGCCCGGCGTGGATGAACTCTGTGACTGGCTCGAGGCCCACCAGCCGGCCGACTACCGGCCCGGCATCGTGCACGGCGACATCCATCTCAACAACACGATGCTGCGCCGCGAGGTCCCGGAGGTGGCCGCGTTCGTGGACTGGGAGATGTGCACCGTCGGAGACCCGTTGCTGGACCTGGGCTGGATGCTGGTGTGCTGGCCTTCCGAGCCCAACCCGCTGGGTGCGGCGGGCTATCTGGCAGAACTGGACGGGTTGGCCTCGCGCGCTGAGCTTTTGGACTCCTATGCCGCCGCGGGGGGAACCGCGACCGGACACCTGGACTGGTACCTGGCGCTGGCCTGCCTGAAACTCGGCGTCGTCATCGAGGGAACCTGGGCGCGCCATCTGGCCGGCCGGGCCACCCGCGAGGCGGGCCTACGACTGCACGAGTCCGCGGTGACGCTGATGGGCCTCGGAACCGCGGTCACGGCCGGCGGCAACCCGTTCAGTTAGACGTGCTCGCGCAGGGGGTGACGGGTTCACAACTCCAGTTCCACGTCACTGATCGGGTAGGCGACGCAGGAGTGGGTGTAGCCGGACCGGGCATCGGACATCCGCAGCTTGGCCTGCTCGGCGGTGTACACCGTCCCCTGGCACACCCGTACCCGGCACAGGCTGCACTCGCCCGAACGGCAGGCGGCCTCGGGGCGAATACCGTTGTCCTCCAAAGCGTCCAGTAACGGCCGGTTGCGTGGGGTCTGGAATGAGGTGCCGTCGACGGTGACGGTGACCAGGCCGCCGGCGTCGACGTCGGCCGGCCAGCCCCGTTCCGCGGTGGGGTCGGCGGGCGCGCCGTTGGCCTCGAACCGGATCCGTCGGCGTGGATGCTTCAGTGCGGTGAGTTGTTCCAATGCAAAGGGATAGAACACCTGCGGGCCGCACACGTAGACCATCCGGCCGTCGAGATCGCCCACCAGGCCGGTGATCCGCTCGGCGGTCAGCAGATCGCCGATGACGGTGTGGACCTCGATGTTCGGGTGCGCGGCGGCAAGCCGGGCGAGTTCCTCACCGAAGATCACGTCGTCGCCGTCGCGGGAGCCGTAGATCAGACGGAAGCGCCGATCTAGTCCGAGTTCGGCGATCTCGCGGATCATGCTCATCGCAGGGGCGACACCGGAACCGCCGGCCAGGAACACCACGTCGGAGCCGTGGAACAGCGGGTTGTGGAAGAACGTTCCCATCGGGCCGGTGGTGGTCAGCACCTCGCCGACGCCGACGGTGTCGATGAGCAGGTTGCTGATCCGCCCCCCTGGAACCCGGCGCACCGTGACGTCGTAATGCTCCAGGTGGGACGGGCTCGACGAGATGGCGTACGGACGGCTCGTTCCGTCGATGAAGACGTTGACGTACTGGCCGGCCAGGAATGGCGGAAGCCCTTCGCGATCAACGCCTTTGAGCCGGAAAGTCTTGGTGGTGGGGGTTTCGTCGACCACGCCGACAACGATCAGATGCAGACGCCGGGGGTGGTAGGTGTCGACGATCCGCTGGGTTTCGGCGAGGTAGTCGCGGGTGTCGGGGGTCCGCGCGGCGATGTCGTCGAGGATCTCCGCGGCGCCGTCGTATCGCTCGGTCAGCGGGTTGGTCACGAGGCGCTCCGCAGAACCCGGCGGGCCACCCGCGCACCGGACTCCAGCGTCGGCTGGAATCCGCCCATGCCGGACCACGATCCGGCCAGATGCAATCCCAGAACCCGGGTATCGCGTTCGCTGTTGCGGAACAGCCACCCCTCGGAGGCGTCCTGGTCGTACCCGTAGATCGCCCCGCCCGGATGGCCGAGGTAGTGCATGACCGTCAACGGCGTTGCGACATCGACCTCTTCGATGGCGTCCCGGATGTCCGGGACGACGGTCTCGCACAGGTCGAGCAGTGTTTCGGCATAGGCGAACTTGGTGCGTGCGTACTCACTCGGCGGCACGTTGCGCCAGGGGTCGGCGTACTGCAGGGTCACCAGGCTGACATGGGTGGTACCGGCCGGAGCGAACCCGATGGGCGAGATGTCATAGGAACTCACGGCGACGCCGCGCACCGGTTCCAGCGTCCGCCACGTGTCGTGGGTGCGGTCATCGTCGGTGTCCCGGTTGATGAACGTGGTGCTCGCGGTGAAACCCAACTCCGCCGGGGTGGCGTCCAGTCCCATGTGCAGGAGGAACCCGGAGACGCCCATCCGCCGCGTGCCGAGGTCGGTACGCACCGCGGCGGGCACGTCGATGCCCTCGAGCATGCCGTAGGTGGTGGGCAGCGAGGCGTTGGAGACGACGTCGGGCGCGCTGATCTCCTCGCCGCCGTCGACCCGCACCCCGACGACCCGGCCGCTCTCGGTGAGGATGGCGTGCACCCCGGTGTTGAAGCGCACCTCGCCGCCGGCGGCCAGGAATGAGTCGAGGATGGCTTCCGACATCGCCTGCGAGCCGCCCCGGATGTGCCAGGGCTTGAACTGGAAGTAGGCGAACAGTGTCAGCGCCAGGTCCTGGAACGGCAGCTTCGACGGTGGTTGCCCCAGGTAGGTCCAGTACATGCCGAGGGCGGCCTTGAGGCGGTCGTCGTCGAAGTACTCGTCGAGCACGTCCTTGGTCGGGCGCAGGCCGTTCTTGAACAGCACCGGGTCGATCTGGTCGGCGGGCATGCCCCGCATGGCGGCGACCTGCCAGAACGTCACCAGCTTGAGTAGCTCGAAGAACGCGGCTGCCCGGTCGCGGTTGCCGGGGAACTCGGCCTCGATGGCGTCGATGGCGCCGTCCCAGTCGGCGGGCAGCGTCATGTCCAACTGCCCGGGGATGACGGCGCGGTAGAGCTCGTGCTCCTGAATGAAGTCGAGCTTGTCGGCGATCCCGAGGTGGGTGAACAGCCCCTCCCGCAACGACATCGGCTGGCCTTCTTCGCCGACGCCGGACAGTTGGTGCAGCGCGACCTCGAACTCGAAGCGGCCGCGCCGGAAAGATGTGGCGCACCCGCCGGGAACGTTGTGACGCTCGAGCAGCAGGGTGCGCTTGCCGCCACGCGCCAGGGTGGCGGCGGCGGTTAGGCCGGCGTTGCCCGCCCCGACGACGATGACGTCGTAGTCGCTCATGCCCCGGCGGCCTCACTTGCGATGCGGTCGAACTGCTCACCCATCTTCGCCGCCAGCACCGTGGCCGCGGACAACGGCCGGACCATCACCATGAATTCGTCGATCATGCCGTCGTCGTCGAAGTGCAGGAAATCGCAGCCGGTGCACTTCTTGCCATCGACCGTCGCCTCGAACACCAGCGCATGGTCGCGCCCGCCCGCATCGGCGATCTCGCGGATGTATTCGAAGTCTTCGAACACCCGGACCACGCCGCGCAGGATCGCCGCGGTGATGGCTTTTCCCTGGTACGGCTTGAAGGCCACCGGACTGATGAACACGACGTCCTCGGCCAGCAGGGCCTCCATCGCCGCTTCGTCGCGGGCTTCTACTGCTGCGCGGAAGGGATGCATTCCGTCACAGTAGCGGGACCGCGCGCGGAGTTGGGGTCAGCGCTGCATCGCGCAGGTGCACTGCTGGGAAGTCGGCACGTTGCGCATGACCTGGTCGACGTGTTCGCCGCAGCCGCCCCAGGTGGTCTTGTGGCACTGCGAGCATTCAACGGGGTAGCACATGTCTTCTCCTTGGGAAGTCGTCTGTCGATCAGCTTATGCGGGTGAGGGATTCGCCTCGGCGGCGGCGATGCTCGCGCGGACCTCGTCCATGTCGAGTTCGGTGATCTTGGTGATCAGTTCCTCGAGCGCGGCGGCCGGTAGTGCGCCGGGCTGAGCGAACAGCAGGATGCCGTCGCGGAACGCCATGATGGTCGGGATCGACCGGATCTGCAGGGCGCCGGCCAACTCCTGTTCGGCCTCGGTATTGACCTTCGCGTGCACAACGTCGGGGTGCGCCTCGGCGGAGCGATCGAACACCGGCGCAAACGCGCGGCACGGTCCGCACCAGGACGCCCAGAAATCGACCAGCACGATCGGCTTCTCGGTGACCGTGGACTCGAAGTCGGCTGCGGTGAGCTCGACGGTGGCCATAGTTGTTTCCTTTCTTGCCAGTACCCCCTCGGGTATGTCTATCATTGAAGCATAGATACCCCACTGGGTATTCCCCGACTGAGAATTAGAATTGGAGTCGAATGACCGCTTCGTCACGTGCCGTCGTCAACGCGGCCGACCTGCAGAGCCTGCTGGCGTCGCCGGCCCCGCCACGGATTCTCGATGTCCGCACTCCCGGTGAGTTCGGGACCATGCACATCGCCGGCGCCTACAACGTTCCCCTGGATCTGCTGCGTGAGCACCGCGACGAGATCAGGGCGCACCTCGACGACGAGGTGGTCCTCGTGTGCCATTCCGGCCAGCGTGCGACCGCGGCGCAGGAGACCCTGCGGGCGGCCGGTTTGGCGAACGTGCACATTCTCGACGGCGGCATGGCCGCCTGGGAGGCCGGCGGATTGCCCGTCAACCGTGGCGCCCAGCGCTGGGACTTGCAGCGTCAGGTCCGGTTTGTCGCCGGAACCATTGTGGCACTGAGCATTCTGGCCAGCATCGCGGTGCCGGGCCTCAAATGGGTCGCCTTCGCGATGGGTGCCGGCCTGGCCGTCGCAGCCGCCACCAACACCTGTTTGATGGGCATGATGCTGGCCAAGCTGCCCTATAACCGCGGGCCGGCCTGCGACGCGCAGTCCGTCGTCGCGCAACTCGTCGGCACGGGTGGGAGATAGTCATGATCGCTCTCACCGTCGTGCTGGCCGTCTTCGTCGGCATCTCGCTGGGTCTGCTCGGCGGTGGCGGTTCGATCCTGACCGTTCCGCTGCTGGCCTACGTGGCGGGCATGGAACCCAAGTCGGCCATCGCGACCTCGCTGCTGGTCGTCGGGGTGACCAGTGCGTTCGGTGCGATCACCCATGCCCGGGCCGGGCGGGTCCGCTGGCGGGTCGCCGCGATCTTCGGCGCGGCGGCCATGGCCGGCGCCTACACCGGCGGACGCCTGGCCCACTTCGTGCCAGGTCCCATCCTGCTGATCGGGTTCGCCCTGATCATGATCATGGCCGGGATGGCGATGCTGCGGGGCCGCAAGGACATCGGCGACGAGTCCGCCGGACCCTTGCCGATCCCGAAGATCGTCCTGCAAGGGGCCACGGTCGGTGTGATCAGCGGGTTGGTCGGTGCCGGCGGGGGCTTCCTGCTCGTTCCCGCCCTCGCCCTGCTCGGTGGCCTGCCGATGCCGGTGGCCGTCGGCACGTCGCTGGTGGTGATCTCGATGCAGTCCTTCGCCGGATTCGCCGGTCACCTGACGGGGGAGACCATCGACTGGAAGCTGGCGGGGATGGTCACCGCCGCCGCGGTCCTCGGCAGC
>CAIOYU010000584.1 GCA_903862565.1 uncultured Actinomycetes bacterium
CGAGGTCCCGAGCGCATCAGCCACGTCCAGCCCGTGCGCCCAGGTCTCCATCAGCCGGGCGGTGGCCATCGAAGCGGCGCTCATGGGCGGCCCGAACCACATCAGCTTGCGGCCGTCGGCGACCTCACGCAGCGCGGCGTGCAGGGCTGCGCGGGTGTCACGCCAGTCGGCCAGCAGCGCCGCGGGCGGCATGGTGGCCAGTTCGTCGGCGGCGTCGTCGACGAAGCGGTCGACGTTCGTGGCGGCCGATTCGACGAGTGCGAGAAAGCCGGGCTCGTCGGTGATCGACATCAGCGCCACCCGGTCGGTCCACAGCAGATGCGCGATCTGGTGGGCCACCGTCCAGCCTGGGGCCGGAGTGGGCGTCGTCCACGCATCGGCCGGCAGCGGGGCGAGCACCGCATCGAGTGCGTCGCTCTCAGCCACCAGGTCGTCGACGATGTTCCCGGCAGTGGTCATGGCCGACACCTTAGTTCGCGGGCCGTCGCCGTCCGCCGATCACCACGTGCGCCGCCAGCCCGAGCAGGTACAGCAGCGATCCGGCGACCACCAGGGGAACGGAACGTCCGTCCGGTGGGATCACCGCTGCCGCTGCGGTGATCGCCACGATGAAGGCCAACCAGAACAGCGCGTCCTGGACGGCGAAGACATGGCCGCGAAGGGCGTCGTCGACGTCGACCTGCATCGCGGTATCGGCGCACAGCTTGACCACCTGGCCGGCCAGGCCCAGGAAGAACCCGCACGCCACCATCACCGTGAGTTGCAGGGTCGCGCCGGCGAGTTGGATCAGCGCCGCGGCCAGCAAGGCCACGTTGGCGCTCGCGTAACGGCCCCACCGGCGTACGGCCCCCGGCGTGATCAGGTTGGCCAGGAATGATCCGCTGCCGGTCGCCGCCACGAACACCACCGCGGTGCCCAGCCCGGCGAAGCCCGCCCCGTCGCCGGTGTGCCGGACGATGACCAACACCAGCAGCGTGTTGATGCCGAAAACCCCGCGATGAGCGGCCAGACCCGACAGCGTCGCACCGACCGAGGGGGTGTGCACCACGGCCCGGGCGCCGTAGGTCCAGCCGGTGGCCACCGCATAGAACGCCGAACCGTGGACGGCGGTGTGGTGGGGCCCCAGGACGCGGAGCCGGAAGCGCCGGGCGAGCAGCAGTGCCACGGCCACCGGAAGCACGACAAGCACGATCACGCTGGCCGCGCCGTTGTCCCCGGAGCCGAAGATCCAGCGCGGCAACAGCATGGCGTTGGCGCCGAGGAAGGTGGCGCTGGCGCCCGTTGCGATGGCGACCGAGTTCATCGTGACGATCTGCTCGCGGGGCACCACATCGGGCAGCCCCGCCGACAAGCCCGACGTCACGAATCTGCTGAACCCGTTGGCGGCGAGCGCGCCGAACAGCACGTAGAGGTCTCGCGCCCCGGCGACAAGGAGGCCGGCCACGACGAGCACGAGCACCAACCGGGCGGCAGTCGCCCAGATCAGCACCGTGCGGCGGTCCCAGCGGTCCAGCAGCGCGCCGGCGAAGGGACCCAGCAGGGAGTACGGCAGGAACAGCACCGCGAAGGCCCCCGCGACCGCCCACGGCGAGGCCGCCCGTTCCGGGTTGAACAACAGGCCGCCCGCCAGCCCGGCCTGGAAAAGTCCGTCACCGAACTGGTTGGCAAAGCGCACCTGCAGCAGACGCCAGAAGTCCGGCAGGTTGTGCACCGAGCGCCACAGTGAATCCGAAGTGCGGGCGTCGACCACGGACTCACAGTACAAACATCGCCCGGCCGATGGCCCGCTGCTGTTTCAAAGCCATGCCATGATGGTCTCGTGGCGCAGCCGGAGGACCCGGAGGATTTCCTGGCGCCCGCGGCGAACAGGGTGCGGGCGGGTACCCTGCTGCTGGCAAATACCGATCTGTTGGAGCCGACGTTTCGGCGCAGCGTGATCTACGTCGTCGAGCACAACGACAGCGGCACCCTGGGCGTGGTGCTCAACCGGACCAGCGAGATGGCCGTCTACAACGTGTTGCCCCAGTGGACCGACCTGGTGGTCAAGCC
>CAIOYU010000585.1 GCA_903862565.1 uncultured Actinomycetes bacterium
AGTAGGCCCCCATCAACGTCCATCCGGTTGGTGGCCGGGGCCGCCGGTGGCGGTGGTGCCGGCGGCAAGGGCGTCAGTCTGACCCAGAGTGGTAACCGCGGTGATGGTGGCATCGGAACGGTTACCTCCGGTGGTGACGGGAGTCCGGGTACGTAACGCGCATCGGCGGGCGCGGCGGTGACGGCGGCATATCCGGCGACGGCGGCGTTGGTGGGAACGGCGGCAGCGGTGGTAGCGCAACTGCTGACGGCCAACCACGACCCGGCGTTCTTCACCCATCCTGACGTCGCCAACTTCACCCGCAAGGGGACGACCCCGATGTCGTTCGGCTACGGCAGGCATTACTGCCTGGGTGCGCCGTTGGCCAGGCTGGAGTTGAAATCAGTGCTCGCCCAAATGATCCCGCGTTTTCCCGACATGCGGCTGTTGGTCGACGCCGCCGAACTCAGCGTCAACATCGACTCGTTGGGGTCCGGGCTGGGCGCGCTGCCCGTCACCTGGGGCTGACGCGAGCCCTTCTCCACTGGCTCCTTTGCCGCCGCCGGCGCTGACTTAGGTGCGCTTACCCGGCGGGCGAGCGCCCTTGCTGATGCCCAGGCCCTTGGCCGGAACTTCCGGTACGTCGGGTGCAGGCTCTACCGGGGCGGGCGCGGCCTCGGTGACGGGCTCAGAGGGCGCGGGTTCGGTAACCGGTGCGGCGGCAGCCGGTGCCTTCGCTGCTCCCGGTCGACGCGCGCCCGCGGCCATACCCAGACCCTTGACCGGTACGGCCGGTGCTGCGGGCTCAGCCGGTGCGGCTGGCTGAGCAGGTGCCGGTGCAGCTTCGGCGGCTGGTGCGGCAGCCTTGGCGCCGGGACGCTTGGCGCCTGCGGCCATACCCAGACCCTTGACGGGCGCGGCGGGAGCCTCAGTCACGGGAGCAGCGGCCCCTGCCGCCGGAGCAGCCGCCTTGGCACCAGGTCGCTTGGCACCGGCAGCCATGCCCAGGCCCTTGGCCGGCTGGGCCGCCGTGCCCGGGGCTGCGGCGGGCGCAGCAGCCGGGGCGGCTGCGACGGGTTCCGGCGCGGGCTTGGGTGCAGCCGGCTTGATCGCCGGCGCGGCGGCAGCAGCCAGTTCCGCGGCGGTTCCCTTCGCGGGGAGGCTGATGGTTCCGCGGTCCAGCGACCCGAGCAGCAGCTGGGCCACGTCGACGACCTCGACGTCCTCGCTCCGGCCCCGGTCGCCCACGCCGTCGGTGAGCATCACGCGGCAGAACGGGCAGCCGGTGGCGATCGCGGTCGGATCCAGGGTCAGCGCCTCGTCGACCCGGTTGTGGTTGATGCGCTCGCCGATGTGCTCTTCCATCCACATCCGGGCACCGCCGGCGCCACAGCAGAAGCCACGCTCGGCATGCCGCGGCATCTCGGTCAGCTTGGCGCCGGACGCCTCGATGAGCTCACGCGGGGCCTCGTACACCTGGTTGTGGCGGCCCAGGTAGCACGGGTCGTGGTAGGTGATGTTGGAGCCGCCACCGACGGGCGCCACCGGCACCAGCTTCTTGTCGCGGACCAGGCGGTTGAGCAGTTGGGTGTGGTGCAGCACGGTGTAATGACCGCCCACCTGCGGGTATTCCCGGCCCAGGGTGTTGAAGCAATGCGGGCAGGTGACGACGACCTTGCGGTCCACCCGCTCCACGCCCTCGAACAGCCCGTTGATGGTCTCGACGTTCTGGGCGGCCAACTGCTGGAACAGGAACTCGTTGCCCGAGCGGCGAGCCGAGTCGCCGGTGCAGGTCTCGCCGTCGCCGAGCACCAGGAACTTCACGCCGGCCGCGGCGAGCAGTTCCGCGACGGCCTTGGTGGTCTTCTTCGCGCGGTCGTCGAGCGAGCCGGCGCAGCCCACCCAGAACAGATACTCGAATCCGGCGAAGGAGTCGACGTCCTTGCCGTAGACGGGAACGTCGAAACTGACTTCGTCGATCCAGGTGAGGCGCTCCTTGGCGTTCTGTCCCCAGGGGTTGCCCTTGGTTTCCAGGTTCTTGTAGAGCCCGCCCAGCTCGCTGGGGAACTCCGACTCCATCATCATCTGGTAGCGGCGCATGTCGACGATGTGGTCGATGTGCTCGATGTCCACCGGGCACTGCTCGACGCAGGCGCCGCAGGTGGTGCACGACCACAGCACGTCCGGGTCGATCACACCGAGTGACGCGGCGTCGCCCACCAGCGGCCGGGTGGCCTGCAGCGGGGAGTTGGCGGGCACCCGTTCGAAGCCGGACTCCGGCACGTGATGCGGGTCCTCGGCGCCCAGATCCAGGCCGCCCTCCTTGTCGGTGAGCGGGTCGGTGGACGTGTCCTTCTCATCGAAGATGTAGGGCGCCTTGGCGAACAGGTGATCGCGCAGGTTCATGATGACGAGCTTGGGGGACAACGGTTTTCCGGTGTTCCACGCCGGGCACTGCGACTGGCAGCGACCGCACTCGGTACACGTGGTGAAGTCCAGGTAACCCTTCCAGGTGAAGTCCTCGATCTTGCCGCGGCCGAACACCGCATCCTCGGCGGGATCCTCGAAGTCGATGTATTCGCCCTTGGATTCCATCTGCAGCAGCGGACCGAGCGCGTTGGGCAGGCGCTTGAACGTCACGTTCAGCGGAGCCAGGCCGATGTGCAGGTGCTTGGAGTGCAGCACGATGAGTGAGAAGACCAGCATGACGCCGATGTGCAGCAGCAGTGCGACGGTCTCGAGGATCTCGTTGCCGTGCAGCCCCAGCGGAGCCAGGAGCTTGGCCATGCCGTGCGAGAAGAACGCGGCCTTACCGTAGGGGAAGTTGCCGGTGTTGGCCGAGGCTCCGCGGAACAGCGCGTAGGTCCAGATGACGTTGAAAATCATGAACAGGATCAGCCAGGCGCCACCGGTGTGCGATCCGTAGAAGCGCGACGCGCGGCCGTACTCCTTGGGCTCCGACCGCAGTCGGATGATCGCGAAGATGATGATGCCGACCAGCACGGCGACGGCGAAGAAGTCCTGCAGGAAGCCCAGAACCGCCCACTTGCCAACGAAGGGGATGTGGAACTTGGGGTCGAACAGCACGCCGTAGGCCTCGACGTAGACCGAGGCGAGGATGAAGAAGCCCCACATGGTGAAGAAGTGCGCGATACCGGGCACTGACCACTTCAGCAGCTTGGTCTGCCCGAAGACCTCTTTGACCTGGTTGCCGATCCGCTCACCGAGGTGGGTCTTGCGGCCGCGCTCGTCGGCGGTCGGTTGGCCCGAACTGATCAGCTTCGTCAGCCATGCGATTCGCTTGAGCGCGAGCACGGCGACGATGGCGGTCATGGCCAGGCCAACGATCAGCCGGATCAGAATCTGCGTCTCCACAGTGGGTATCGTCGCACCCCGACGATCGGTGCGGTACATAGGTTGACCTAATTCACACGGGTTCGAGCATGGTCCGCAGCATTGACAGCATCTCAGAACGTGACCGCGCACCGATCCGACGGCGGATCCGGGCGACGTGGTGTTCGACCGTCTTGGCGGAGATGAACAACTGCGCCCCGATATCGCGGTAGGGCATTCCCAGCAGGAGTAGACGGGCGACCTCGCGTTCGCGCTCGGACAACGAACGCGACGGGTAGTCCGGCGCCCCAGGCGCGGTCTCGACGGCGGCGTCCACCGTGGCTTCCCCGTCACCGACCTTCAGGTCACGGGCGATCTGCAGCATCAGGGCCGAGACCTTCGGGTCGGCAGCCTGCAGCGCGGCCTGGCCGGCGAGTCGGGTGGCATCGGAGGTGAGCCCGAACTGAGCGAGGCGCCGGGTTGCCGCCGCCACCTCGTCGGCTACGACGTTGTCGGCCAGGACGTTCAGCCAGGTGCGCCCGGCGGCGGCCAGAGCCGTGGCGAACGGACTGTGCGGAGCGGCGGCGCGCAGCGCCTGGGCGTGCGGGGCCACGGCGGCGGGATCGCCGGCGATCATCCCGGCATGAACGCCGGCCCAGTGCAGCGGAACCGACCAGGCCGGCGGATCGCCGAGCGCGGCCAGGACGGCGAAGGCACGATTGATCGCCGGGCGGACGAGGTCCTGCTGGCCCAGCCGGGCCGCGCCCATCCACAACTCGCCCAACGGCAGTAGTGAATACAGGTCGATCGAGTACTCGCTGAGAACGTCCAGACCGATGTGCCAGTGCCTCCGGAGTGCGCCGGCATCCCCTCGGCGGCGAGCGATGCCGGTCCGCAGCGCCGCGGCCCAGAGAGCGTCGCGGCGGTGCAGGGTATCGGCGGCGTAGGTCGCCGGATCGAACTGGCCGTTCTGCATTCCCACCCATGCGCGCAACAACCGGTGCCGGGTGCCGAACAGTGCGTCGGACCCGCCCGATTCGACTGCTCTGTCGATCACGCTGTGCGCCCGGACCGAGTCCCCGCTGTGCAGTGCGGCCAGCGCCGTCAGCGCTGCTGCGCTGTCCGGCATGG
>CAIOYU010000586.1 GCA_903862565.1 uncultured Actinomycetes bacterium
CAGTGCGCCCCGGCGAACCCACCTCGCCACGCAAGCGGCGCTGAGCACGCGTTCGTGTTCGCGCTACCGCCGGATCGGCGCAGAACCATGCTCCTCGCCACAGCCGGAGTGATCCTGGCGATGACCATCGGTTCGTGCGCGAGCCACACCGACTCCACAACCGGCGCCGGCCAATCGATGTCCAGCCCCTCCGCGACGGGCTCGACGACCGCGGAGTCCAAGCAGGGAACCTTGCGGGGGTCGCACTCGCCCCTGATGGGTGTCGACCTGCCAGCCGGATCCTACGGCGTATGGATTGTCAACGCGCCCAACGACACCGGCACCGCCGGTGCTGACGACGTCGCGCACAAGCCGAGCCGGAGAGAATCCTGGGCGGTGCCCATGAGCTACGAGAAGACCGTCGCGGCAATGACATCCGTCCTGCACCCCGGCGGCGGGGAACTCGACGGCATCCCGTGGCTGAAGGAAGCAACCGAGGACAAGCCGCCCCTGATTCCCTGACCAGCCCCTGATTCCCTGACCAGCGTCGACTTCGAGCGTCGGGACTGATCGGGTCGTCTGACAAGCCCTACGGCGTCAGCGCGATGTACTTGACGTCCAAGTACTCGTCGATGCCCTCGAATCCGCCCTCGCGGCCGAACCCGGACTCCTTGACCCCGCCGAACGGCGCCGCCGGATCCGAGATCACACCGCGGTTGACGCCCACCATGCCCGCCTCGACGGCTTCGGCGACCCGCAGCGCCCGGTCCAGCGACTGGGTCCAGATGTAGGCCGCCAGGCCGTACTCGGTGTCATTGGCCGCGGCGATGCCCTCTTCCTCGGTATCGAAGCCGACGATCGGGGCCACCGGCCCGAACACCTCTTCCTTGAGGATGCGGGCATCGGCGGGCACATCGGTCAGCACGGTCGCCGGGTAGAAATTGCCCGGTCCGCCGGGAGCCTGGCCGCCGATGGCCACCGTCGCACCTTTCTCGACGGCGTCGTCCACGAGTTCCTGGACGGTGGCGACCTGCTTGGGGTTGATCAGCGGACCCAGCTTGGACGACGGATCCAGCCCGTTGCCGATGTTGAGCTCGCCCATCTTCTTGACGAACTTGTCGGTGAAGTCGTCCAGCAGAGGGTTGGCGACGTAGAGGCGGTTGGCCGCGGTGCAGGCCTCGCCACCGTTGCGCATCTTGGCCAGCATCGCGCCGTCGACGGCGGCGTCGACGTCGGCGTCGTCGAACACCACGAACGGAGCGTTGCCACCGAGCTCCATCGACGTGCGCAGCAGGGCGTCCGCGGACTGCTTGACCAGAGCTTTGCCCACCCCGGTCGAACCGGTGAAGGTCAGCTTGCGCAGGCGGCCGTCGTCGATCAGGGCGGTGGTGACCTCACGCGGCTTGGTGCTCGGCAGCACCGACAGCACGCCCTTGGGCAATCCGGCGTCGGCCATCAGCTTGGCCAGCAGCATCATCGTCAGCGGGGTCTCCTGCGCGGGCTTGACGATCATGGTGCACCCGGCCGCCAGTGCCGGGCCGATCTTGCGGGTGCCCATGGCCAGCGGGAAGTTCCACGGGGTGACCGCATAGCAGGGGCCCACGGGTTGCTTGGTGACGACGATCCGTCCGGTCCCGACGGGACTGGGGGTGTAGCGGCCGTGGATCCGCACCGCTTCCTCGGCGAACCAGCGGAAGAACTCGGCGCCGTACTTGACCTCGCCCATGCTCTCGGCGAGCACCTTGCCCATTTCCAGCGTCATCAGCGTCGCGAAGTCGTCGGCCCGGTCGATGATCATCTCGAAGACCGAGCGCAGAACCTCGCCGCGCTCCCGCGCCGGCGTCGCTGCCCACTGGGCCTGCACGGCGCACGCCGCATCCAAAGCGGCAACGGCGTCGGCGGCGTCGGCGTTGGCCAGGGTCGCCAGAACCTCGTCGGTCGCGGGGTTGGTGACGTCGAAGGTCGACGACCCTGGGCGCTCCTCCCCACCGATCCATAGTCCGGTCGGAACCGACGCCAGCACGCGGGAGATGTCGGGGGTAACCCCAGAAGTAGACATAGCTCAATCATCTACACCGTCACGGGGGAATCCGCATAGGGTCTCGGGAATGAACGTCGATATCTCCGCCACCGCTGCCTGGGAGGCGCTGAGCCGCCACCACGACCAGATCGCAGCGACGAGTCTGCGGGAGTTCTTCGCAGACGATCCGGCCCGCGGCACCGAACTGACACTGACCGTCGGCGACCTGTACATCGACTACAGCAAGCACCGGGTGACCCGGGAGACGCTGGCCCTGCTGGTCGATCTGGCCCGGACCGCGGGGGTCGAGCAGCGCCGCGACGCGATGTTCGCCGGAGAGCACATCAACACCTCCGAGGACCGCGCGGTGCTGCACACCGCGTTGCGCCTGCCGCGGGACGCGGCGCTTGTCGTCGACGGCCAGGACACGGTGGCCGACGTGCACGCGGTGCTCGACGCGATGGGCGACTTCACCGACCGGTTGCGCTCCGGGGTGTGGACCGGCGCCACCGGTAAGCGATTCGAGACCGTGGTGAACATCGGCATCGGCGGTTCGGATCTGGGCCCCGCGATGGCGTATCAGGCATTGCGCCACTATGCCGACGCCGGTATCTCGGCCCGGTTCGTCTCCAACGTCGACCCCGCAGACCTGGTGGCCAAGCTCGACGGACTCGACCCCGCCACCACGCTGTTCATCGTCGCCTCCAAGACGTTCACCACGCTGGAGACGCTGACCAATGCCACCGCCGCCCGGCGCTGGCTGGTCGACACCCTCGGGGATGACGCCGTGGCCAAGCACTTCGTGGCGGTGTCGACGAACAAGAAACTGGTCGAGGAATTCGGCATCGACAGCGCCAACATGTTCGGCTTCTGGGACTGGGTGGGTGGCCGCTACTCGGTGGACTCCGCCATCGGCCTTTCTGTGATGGCGGTGATCGGCCGGGAGGCCTTCGCCGACTTCCTGTCCGGTTTCCACATCGTCGACCGGCATTTCGCCACCGTGCCCCTGGAGTCCAACGCTCCGGTGCTGCTAGGCCTGATCGGGCTGTGGTACTCCAACTTCTTCGACGCGGAAACCCGTGCGGTGCTGCCCTATTCGAACGACCTCGCCCGCTTCGCGGCATACCTGCAGCAGCTCACCATGGAGTCCAACGGCAAGTCGGTACGCGCCGATGGCTCCCCGGTGAGCACCCGCACCGGCGAAATCTTCTGGGGCGAGCCGGGCACCAACGGGCAGCACGCGTTCTACCAACTGCTGCACCAGGGAAACCGGATGGTGCCGACGGACTTCATCGGGTTCTCCCAGCCCACCGACGATCGGCCGACGGCCGACGGGTCGGGCAGCATGCACGACCTGCTGATGAGCAACTTCTTCGCGCAGACCCAGGTGCTGGCGTTCGGCAAGACGGCCGAGGAGATCGCCGCCGAGGGAACCCCGCCAAACGTGGTGCCGCACAAGGTCATGCCGGGCAACAAGCCGTCGACCTCGATCCTGGCCACCCGGTTGACGCCGTCGGTGCTGGGCCAGTTGATCGCGCTGTACGAGCACCAGGTGTTCGTCGAGGGCGTGGTGTGGGGTGTCGACTCGTTCGACCAGTGGGGCGTGGAACTGGGCAAGACCCAGGCCAAGGCACTGCTACCGGTGATCACCGAGGACGCCTCCCCAGCCAAGCAGTCCGACAGCTCCACGGATGCACTGGTCCGGCGCTACCGGGAGGAACGCGGCCGGACCGCCTGAAGCCGCACCCGGCCGCGGGCGACCGGTACCGCGGTCGGCGGGCACCGCGTCATCCGGGCGCCACCGGTGAAGGCATCTTCACCCGCCAAGCCGGGCGTGAAGATGGCTTCACCGGCGAGAGGGTAGGTCCCCTAGCGCGGGATGTTCAGGCAGCCGATGCCAGGGACGCAGCCGCTGACGTTGTCCGGGGTGACCACACCGCTGGGCCCACCGGGGATCGAGCCCTCGACCAGGTCCGGACCGGCCGTCCCCTCCATGCCGCCGGGAACCCCACCGGTAACGCCGCCATCGTCCACCACGCCGCAGGGGGTGCCGTCCGGGCTGACGCAGTCCCCCGGGTTGGCACCGGCCGGTCCGGCCAATGCGACAGAAACCGGGCCGGCAAATGCAAACGCGGCCACTGCCGCACCCGCGAACATCATCGGAAACTTCTTGATCGTCATACCCCATTGTCGCTCACGCGACGTCCCTCACGCGAACGGTTTGGTGAAGCGTGGCGGCAGCACCTTGAGCAAAGCCACCAACGGGATCCACGGCCAGCCCGGCACGATCGCCCGCCCGGTTTCGTGTTCGATCTGCTTGACCATCTTGGCCACACCGGTCTCGTTGTCCACCATCAGCATGGTCTTGGCTGTCTTGGCGGTCATCTCCGACTCGATGTAGCCCGGCTCGAGAACCGTGACTGCGATTGGGCCCGAGGCGTATTCGGCACGAAGCGACTCGCCTAGTGAGGACACCCCGGCCTTGCTGGCCGCGTAGGAAGCCTTGACACCGGCCACCCCCTTGTTGCCGAGCACGCTGGAGATGAGAACGAGGTGCCCATGGCCCTGCTTCGTGAAGATCTCCAGCGCGGTTTCGATCTGAACCAGAGCGGCGACCAGGTTGGTCTCGATCGTGGCCTTGTTGGCCCACAACTTGCCGGTCCCCAATGGCGCACCCTTGCCGATGCCGGCGTTGACGATCACGCGATCCAGCCCACCGATGTCTTCGGCAAGCCTGGCGAACACCACCGGGACCTGCTCGTGGTCGTTGACGTCGAGTTCGGCGATCGCCACCGTGATGCCGGGATGACGCTGGGTCAGTTCGGCTTTCAGTTCCTCCAGCCTGTCCAGCCTGCGGGCGCACAGGGCCAGGTCGCGCCCCTTGGCGGCGAATGCCCGGGCCATTCCGGCTCCGAGGCCCGAACTCGCACCGGTGATGAGGATCTTCTGCCTGATCATGTGAGCGACCCCATCATTTGAGTAACCGCGACATCCGCCGGTCGGCCAGTACCTTGCCACCGGTCTGACAGCCCGGACAGTACTGAAAAGACTTGTCCACGAAAGACACTTCCCGAATGGTCTCGCCGCACACCGGGCACGGCAGACCCGTTCGGGCATGGACCCGGAGGCCTGACCTCTTCTCGCCCTTCAGGGTCGCGGCCTGCTGGCCCACCGAGCGCCGCACCGCATCGTCCAGCACCGAGACCATCGCGTCGTGTAACGCAGCGCGCTGGGAATCGGTGAGCTTGCTCGCCGTCGCGAACGGCGAAATCCGCGCCGTATGCAATATCTCGTCGCTGTAGGCGTTTCCGATGCCGGCGATCACCTGCTGGTCGGTGAGCACAGTCTTGATCCGTCCACTGTTGCGCGCCAGCACCTCGGTGAGGTCGCCGAATCCAAGGCCCATCGCATCCGGTCCCAGCACCGCGATCCCAGGGACCTTAACCGGGTCGTCGACCAGCCACACCGCCAGCCGCTTCTGGGTGCCCGCCTCGGTGAGGTCGAAGCCACCCGAGTCAAGGTGCAACCGTAAGGCGATGGGCCCCTTCCCGGGCTTCAGCGGAGCGGGGCTGAGGTTGTCCGACCAGCGCAGCCAACCGGCCCGGGCCAGGTGCGCGATCAGATAGAGGTGGCCGGCCTGGATTCCGAGGTACTTGCCCCAGCGGTGGGCGCCGCTCACCGTGGTGCCGTGTAGTGCAGCGGTGGGCGGATCGAATGTCTTGAGCACCGACAGCGAGGCGACGTCGATCCGTTCGACGGTCCGACCGACCGCATGCCGGCGCAGGTGATCGACCAGCGCCTCGACTTCAGGAAGTTCGGGCAATTAGCTCAGCGTGCGTGAGGCGCTGCGGAACGGCACCGAGAACACCCAGCCGACGAGGGACAGCAGGATCGCCGCCCAGATGGCGGTCCACCAGAACTTGTCGATGTGCAGGCCCCAGTGCGTCGTGTGGTCGGTGATCCAGGCGGTGATCCAGAGCATCAGCGCGTTGACGACGACATGGAACAAGCCCAGCGTCACGACGTACAGCGGAAGGGACAGCAGCGCAACGATCGGCTTGATGATCGCGTTGACCAAACCGAAGATGATCGCGACGACGAAGATGATGCCGACTCTTTGCATGGACGAGTTGCCGCCGATGAACGACATGCCCGGCAGGATGAGTGTGACCACCCATAGCGCCAGGCCTGTGACGGCGGCACGGCCGAAGAATTCCATGCCTGGATCATGTCACGATCGAAGCAGGTACGTGTCCATGATCCAGCCGTGAGATTGCCGTGCCGCCGCGCGCATCTCGGCGATCCGTTGACCCACCTCGCCGACGGTGCCGGCCACGAGTAGCTCGTCCGGTGTGCCGAGATAGGCACCCCACCAGATCCGGGTCTGCGGCGGACACCCGAGGAAAGCACAGTCGCCGTCGAGCATGACGACGGCCGACCCGCTCAGGCCCTGCGCCCGGAGTTGGCGCCCGGTCGTGATCAGCACCGGTTCCCCGACGTCGTTGAGCGGGATGCGGTGGCGCGCGGTCAATGCCTGGACGGCGGTGATGCCGGGGATGACGTCGTAGCGCAGGTCGACGTGCCGGGCCACCTCATCGAGGATCCGCAGGGTGCTGTCGTAGAGCGACGGATCCCCCCATGCGAGGAACGCGCCGACACCGTCGGCATCCAGTTCGCTCTCAATGGCGTTGGCCCACAGCCGTGCTCGCGCGGAATGCCATTCGGCGACGGCCTGCTGATAGTCGCCAGCGGCACGGACCGGGTCGGCGAGTTCGACGAAACGGTAGCCCGGGGAGGTGATGAAGCGCGCGCAGATCTCGTGGCGCAGCGCCAGCAGATCGCTCTTGGCCTCGCCCTTGTCCATGGCGAAGAACACCGCAGTGTCGTTGAGCGCGGTGATCGCCTGCGCAGTCAGGTAGTCGGGGTCGCCGGCCCCGATGCCGATGACGTGGATCAGGCGCATCAGGCGGGCGCCCTACGCGCCGACCGGAAAGTCCACCGGCCCAGCAGTGCGGCTGCGAAACACGCCCCGACCACACCGGAGATCAGCAGCGGCAGCTGTCCGTCCGCACCCCACAGCAGCCCTGCCCATACGCCGGCGACGAGGATCGCCAGCCCACTGCCGCCCTGGAACACCCCCTGCGCGGTGGCCTGCCGATCGCGGTCCGCAAGGGAGGAGACCCACGCCTTGCCCACCCCGTCGGTGCACGCGGTGAACAGTCCGTATACCCCGATCAGCACCCAGGCCACAGCATGATTGGTGGTCAGACCCAACCCGATGTAGCCGACGGCGAAGAACAGGAGCCCGAAGCCGAACACCGCCGAGCGTGGCAACCGGTCCGACAGCAGCCCCGCCGGGAAGCTGGCGAGGGCGTACACCAGGTTGTAGGTGACGTAGGCCAGGATCACCCCCACCACACCGAAACCGATCTCGTTGAGCCGCAACAACAGCAGAGCGTCCGGGAAGTTCACCAGACCGAAGCCGACGACGACGGCGGTCACCCGCCAGAACCGGCGCGGAAGGTCACGCATGCCGGCGAAGATCGGCTGGCGCGGCGGACGTGGCCCGGTGCGGGGCTTCTCATGAACCAGGGCGAGCAGCAACACGGACAGCACCGCGGGCACGATGGCGATGTACAACAGCGGGCCGATGCGGTGGTCCAGCAGTTCGTAGCCCGCCAGGCCGATCAACGGGCCGACCACCGCCCCCATGGTGTCCATGGTGCGGTGAAACCCGAAAACCTTTCCGCGATCTGATGTTTGCAGTCCCTCGACCAGCAGGGCATCGCGTGGAACGCCGCGCAGGCCCTTGCCGAGCCGGTCGACCACCCGGCCGGCCAGCACGCCCTGCCACGCCACGGCCACCGCGACGATCACCTTGCCCAAGGCGGCCATGCCGTACCCGGTTGCGATCAGCGGTCGTTTCGCGAACCGGTCCCCCAACGGCCCGACGGCCAACTTGGTGACCGAGGCCGCCCCTTCGGCTGCACCCTCGATGGCGCCGACCACCGCCGGCGGGGCGCCGAGGACGACGGTGAGGTAGATCGGCAGCAGCGGGTAGAGCAGTTCGCTGGCGGCGTCCTGAAGGAACGACACCGCCGAGAGCACCCGCACATTGCGGGTCAACCAGGTCACGAATGCTCAGCTGAGGGGGCGGGGGCCAGCACGAAGAAGTTCTCCTCCTCCTGCACGAAATGCAGGCATAGCAACGCGTGCAGACCGTACAGGCATGCCAGCAGATCTTCGGACTGCTCGGCGGTCACGGTACCGGCCGTCTCGGCGATCTCGCGGTGGCTGTTCAGCCGCTCGGCCAGCCGGTGGATCTCGGCGTGCATCCGGCTCATCGTGGCGGTGGCCTCGGCGCTGCCCAGTGGTCCGGCCAGCGCCGGGTAGAGCGCGGAGTCCTCGGCGTCCTCGTGCGGCAACAGGGTGTCCTGCAGGAACGCGTCGGCCTGCTGCAGGGTCGTGAGTGCTCGCCGGTCACCGGCGCTCACCTGTTGGGCCGCGTCGCGCAGGATCGAGAGGTCGTCGCGCATCCGGTCGTGTTCACCGGCGAAGCGGCGCACCAGGGCTTCGGCGTCCGAGCTCAGCGGCGACGTCCCGCCGCGGTCGGTCTTCAAGGCGCGCAACGCATTCAGGATGACCGCCAGATCGATGCCCTCCTGCAGCAGGGCGCCCGCAGCCGGCGGCAACCAGCCGACGGCCGCAAAACCCATGGCCACCAACGACAGTCCCATCCCGACGACCGAACTCTGGATGGCGATCCGGCGGGAACGACGGGCGATCAGCATCGCATCGGCCAACCGGTCCAGCCGGTCCGCGGTGAGCACGATGTCGGCGGCTTCCGAACTGGCCGTGGACCCGCGTGCCCCCATCGCGATGCCCACGTCGGCGGCGGCCAGCGCGGGTGCGTCGTTGACCCCGTCGCCGACCATCGCGGTGACCGCCAACTCGGACTCGGCCCGCACCCGGGCCACCTTGTCCACCGGACTCTGCTGTGCGGCGACGTCATCGAGGCCCAGAACCGTGCCGATCTGCCGGGCCGGCGCCGGGCGGTCGCCGGTGAGCATCACCACCCGGGTGACCCCGGCGGCGCGAAGCCGACGCAGGGTGCGCGGGGCATCCGGCCGCAGCGGGTCGGCCAGCAGGATCGCCCCCGCCAACTGCCCGTCGACCCGGACCCAGGCCACCACCGCCCCGTCGAGGCCCGCCCGGGACAGCACGGACGCAGCCCAGTCGGCCTCGCCGTCCACCGCCAGGTTGCCGACGTGCACGCGGCGCCCGTCGACCAGCGCGGACACCCCGGTGCCGGCCTCCTCATCGACGTCGGTCGGCATGCTCAGCGTCAACCCCCGCGCACGCGCCTCGTCCACGATCGCGGCCGCGAGCACGTGCGGTGACAGTTGATCGGCAGAGGCGGCCAGACCCAGCACCTCGTTGACCGTCCAGCCGGGCGCGGTGACGACGTCGGTGCCGCGGGGGCGCCCCGAGGTCAGGGTTCCGGTCTTGTCGAGCACCAACGTGGTTGCCCGGCCCAGGGTTTCCAGTGGACCTCCGCCGCGGACCAACACCCCGATGCGCGATGTGCGGGAGAGCCCCGACACGATCGCCACCGGCGCGGCCAAAAGGAGTGGGCAGGGGGTGGCGACCACGAGTACCGCGACGGCCCGCGTCGCCGATCCGCTGAGCAGCCAGGCACCGCCGGCGATGGCCAACGCCAGGGGAACGAACCAGGCAGCCACCCGGTCGGCGATCCGCACGATGGGCGCGGACTCCGCGGCGGCCTGCTGGGCGAGCCGGACGATTCCGGCGTAGGTGCTGTCGGCGGCGGTGGCGGAGGCCTTCATCTCCATGCCACCACCCGCGTTGAGGCTGCCACTGCGCACCTGTTCATCGCGCTCGTAGCGGACCTGCAACGGCTCGCCGGTCAGTGCGGAGTCGTCGATGAGCGCGTACTCCGACTGCACGACGCCGTCGACCGGCAGCACCTCCCCGGGCCCGACGATGACGATGTCGTCGACGGAAATCGCCTCAAGCTCGACCACCTCGACGTCGTCGCCGATACGCCGCCGTGCTGTCCTGGGCACCCGGTCCAACAACGCCCGCAGGTCCTTGGTCGCACGCCGTTCGGCGGCGGCGTCCAGCGCCTGACCGGTGGCCAGCATGACGGCGATCAGCGCGCCGGCCAGATACTCCCGGACAGCCAGCGCGCCGACCAAGGACAGAACGGCGAGAACGTCGACTCCGAACTTGCCGTTTCGCAGTCCGGCTATCACCCACCAGACGGAAGGCACGATCGCCGCGACGGTACCGGCGATCCAGCAGAAGTCGGCAACCCCAGGGGCACCCGCCAGCCACGCGCCACCGCCGGCGACAAGCGCCGCCAGCGTGGCTCCGAGCAGGGTCCACCGCAGCATCGGCCCAGTCTGACACCCCGGGCTGACGCGCCGCTGCCCGGTGAAGTGGCTACTATTCGCCCATGTCGACCTTTAACGGCCTGCCTGTCCACGCGTTGCTCGTCCACTTCATCGTGGTCCTGGCACCGCTCACCGCCCTCCTGGCGATCCTGTGCGCGGTGTGGCCGGCAGCCCGGGAGCGGCTGGTGTGGCTGGTGCTCGCTCTGGCAGGTGTGACGGCGGTACTGACCCCGCTGACGGCCGAGGCGGGCGAGTGGCTGGAACACCACATCGAGGAGTCGGACCTGGTGGAGAAGCACGCCGAGATGGGCGACACCATGCTCTATTTCTCGCTGGCACTGCTGGTGGCGGCGATCCTGCTGGTGGTTCGCCATGTTCGCGCCGCACGTGGCAAACCGCTGTCGGCGGCGCTGTCGGCGGCGATCGCGGCGTTCGTCCTCATCGCCGGAGTGGCGACGACCGTGCAGGTGTTCCGGATCGGACACTCCGGTGCCGTGTCGGTGTGGCACGACGCGTTGGAGACCAGCGGTGCCCCGGCCGAGGCCGACGAGAAGTAGCCCGGTTGAGCGGAACCAATCCGCCGAACTAGAACACGTTCTAACATCGGCTTTGTGCGATTCACTTACGCCGAGGCCATGACCGACCCGCGCTACTACATCCCGCTGGCCAAGGCCGCTGAGGCCGCCGGCTACCACGCAATGACGATTCCGGACAGCATCGCCTACCCCTTCGAGTCGGATTCGACATACCCGTACACCCCGGACGGCAACCGCGAATTCCTTGACGGCAAGGCGTTCATCGAGACGTTCATCCTGACCGCCGCACTGGGAGCGGTGACCGAGAAGCTGCACTTCAACTTCTTCGTCCTGAAACTGCCCATCCGGCCCCCCGCGCTGGTGGCCAAACAGGCCGGATCACTCGCGGCGTTGATCGGCAACCGCGTGGGCCTCGGCGTCGGCACCAGTCCGTGGCCGGAGGACTACGAGATGATGGGTGTGCCGTTCGCCCGCCGCGGCAAGCGCATGGACGAGTGCATCGAGATCATCCGCGGCCTGACCTCCGGCGACTACTTCGAGTTCCACGGCGAGTTCTACGACATCCCGTTGATGAAGATGACACCCGCGCCCACCGAGCCGATCCCGATTCTGATCGGCGGTCATGCCGACGCCGCCCTGCGCCGGGCGGCGCGCAACGACGGCTGGATGCACGGCGGGGGCACCGAAGACCTCGATGAGCTGCTGGCCAAGCTCAACCGGTACCGCGCCGAAGAGGGCACGGCCGATAAGGACTTTCAGGTCCACGTCATCTCGCTGGACGCCTACACCCCCGACGGCATCAAACGGTTGGAGGATAAAGGCGTTACCGACGTCATCGTCGGCTTCCGGCTGCCCTACATCACCGGGCCCGACCCCGAGCCGCTGGCGAACAAGATTCGCAATCTGGAGATGTTCGCCGAGAACGTGGTCGCCAAGGTCACGTGATCCGGCCGCGAATCAGCGCACGGGAATCAGCGCACGGGGTCGCCCCGCCAACTGAAACTGTCGACGTACTTGCCCATGTCCTGGGCGAGTTGAAGATTCGCCGCCGACGGCGCGCCCGGCCCGATCCCTGGGCCGAACTCCTTGTAGGGACCCTCCGCCGCAGCAACGAGGGCGAGGTCGTTCTTGACCGCCGCGATGACAATGATGCGCACCGGTTCGGCCCGCTTCTCCGCAAGGAAGTCGGCGACCACGCCGTACCCGGTCTGGAAACCCACAGTGGCATTCGGCAATTCGTAGTCGACGACGGAATCGGGGAACGCCTGCGCGATGACGTCCTCGACCACTTGGCGAGCCTCGCGCCCCGCCGCGGGGGTGCCGAAGAGTCGCAGGGTCCCACCGTCGCCGACGGTCAACTGCGCAGTCACCCCGTTGTCCTCGGTAGTCACCGAATAGGCGGCACCGGCTGCCGGATAGGACACCGAGACATCACCGCTCGGGGCCGTGAACCGGGGGTTCGTGGCCACCGGCAGGCCGGTCGGCGGACTGCCGCAGTCGGGCGGACACACGTAGACCGGCACATCCACCACCCGGCTGTCGATGAAGGTGAGCAGCACCATGCCCACCACCAGACCGATTACCCACAGGCCCAGGGTGAGGAAGTACTTCGGGCCGCGGAGCGATCGCAGGCGGCGCATCACCGTGCCGGCTGCGCTCATGAACGCGCCGCTCGCGCCAGCAGGATGTTCTTCACCAGGTTCTCCACGTTGGGGCTGCCCAGGCCGGTAACCATGTCGTAGCCGGCGCGCCCGCCCGCCATCACGGCGTTACCGCCCACCCGCACATCCCGGAAGCTCGGGGCCGTCGATCCCTGCGCCACTCGATACAGAACGGGATTGAGTTCACCCAGCGGGGCGGCGCCGCCGGCAGCGAACACGTCGTTGATGATGGCCGCCAGGCCCGCCCAGATCGGTGCAGACTGCGAGGTGCCGCCACCCACGACGACCTGCTGCCTGAACACGAATTTCACCCCGGTGAACGGATCCCCCACCGCGGAGACGTCAGGGACCAGACGGCTGTCCAGCGGCCCTACGTCGGCGGCGACCGTCTGCCACGCCGGTCGGGGGTACAACCGGGAGGCACCCCCGGCGCTTCCCTGGGTGAGCGGAACGTCGTACCAGGACTGCTCAGCCAGCCACTCACCGTCGGACGTCGTCGACAGCCGGGTTCCACCGACGGCGGTCATCTCCGGGATCGAGGCCACCGCGTCCACGCCGACGTCGTCCGGGGTCGGCCGGTCCGACCAGTCATGTCCGCCTTTGCATTCCAGCCCGGCCAGATCCCCGGTCGCGTCGAACGCCGTTGTTCCCCGGCGCAGTGCCGTTTTGAGCGCCGACTGCACCGGTGCCAGGTCCGCGGCGGTGAACAGCCGGTCGCAGCCCCAGCCGATCGAGAAACTCCAAATCGCACCGGGATACCGCTCGTCCACCGACTGCAGAAGGCGCGCGAGCTTCTCGAAACCGCCGCCGCTGCCTTCAACACTCGGTCGCGCGTTGACCAGAACCAGCCGGGCCGCCGGGGCGACGGCGTGGATCACCTGCAGGTCCATCGCGGCCTCGCCGCTGCGCTGCTGCGGCATGCCGCCCACCACTTCCGGGGTGAAAGCAGGCAGGTCGAACCAGTCGGCGAAGCGGTCCAGGTCCTGCTGATCGACGCCGTCAAAAGCGAACACCACGACGGTGCCGTTCTTTCCGGTGTAACCGGCGTCGGCCAATGCGGCGGCGTTGTAGGCCTTCAACAGTTGTTTGGGCAGCAGTCCGCCATCGGGAACGTCCCGCGGCAGCACCGGTGGCCGGGCCTCGCGGTAGGGCAGGTAACTCAGGATCCGGCCCAGCCCGGCCACTTCCGCGCGGGCGGTCGACGGGACGTGAGGTTGCTGCGGGGAGGCGTAGAAGACACGGCCGGCGTCCGGTCCGCCGCGCATCCGGTAGTCGTGCACCGCGACGTCGAAAGCCCTGGCGACCGAGGCCGGCGGCCCCTCGATGATGGCCCAACCCTCCCCGTCACGCCACCGAACGGCCAAACCCCGACTCCGCGCCCACGCGTCCAGCCGAACCGGGGCGGAGGCATCGCGCAGTTGCGCGGTGAGCTGAACGCTATCGTCCCCCGCTGGCCCGAGATCGGTTGCTGCAGAGAGCAATCGGGAGAACGGGCCGAGGATGTCCGCCGGGCGGCCGAGAACCTGGGGTCGGTCGGCGGCGAACAACGCCAGCAGGGCCGCAGTCACCGCCACAGACACTGAGCGCCGTTGCCTCATCCGACCCGGCCTCATCCGACCCGAACCCCACGCAACGAGATCGGTGACGCCTGCTTGGCCGCGCCGCACTCGGGACAGAACGGGGTGTCCGGCACGACCCGCCGACACTGCCCACACATGACCGACTGGTCGACTGCGGGGTCGGGTTGTTCGTGCAGCAGCGCCAGCTGAACGCCAACCCGAACCGTCACCAGGGAGACGATCGTAAAAATCGTGATGGCGGCCAGCTCGACTTCCCGCTGCAGGGCGGCGGCGTCAACCACGTACACCGCCATGTAAAGGCCGACGCCGAGAACGGCCATCAACACAAGTGCCAGTCGCGACCGCCGCGCCGACACACCGCCATCCATGCGAGGGTGGAACCACAGCGCCAACCCCACCAGTCCGCCGGCGGCGGCGGCGGTCACCGGGTCCACGAATCCGTAGAGATAGGCCTCTTCGAAAAGTCGCCATGGGCGGTAGTTGTTGATCAGTCCCGCGATGAACTGTGGGGCGAACCAGGTGACCGTTCCGGCGGCGGAGTACAACAGCGCGCCGAGTGCGCCGATGACGAACCCGTCCAGGCATTCGG
>CAIOYU010000587.1 GCA_903862565.1 uncultured Actinomycetes bacterium
AGGCGGGGTATCCGAGTGCGAAGTAGTCGATCATGGTGATCGGCGGCACACCGAAAACCAGTGGCCCGTTGAGGACCTCGGTGTAGTAGTACCCGCCGAAGGTGGACTCCGACCGCATCCGTACCCCGATGAATTCGGCGATGTAGCCGATCGCGAACGTCAGCCCGAACATCTTCAACGCGGTGCGCCAGCCGGCCCACAGGCTGCAGTGAATCAGGCAGATGATGGTGCCGATGTTTCCGATCGCATAAATGGTCCAGACGGACGGGTGACGAAACGGGATGAAGCCGATGACGAAGGACAGCCCCAGCAGCAGCCACACGATGATCATTCCGGTGCGCTCGTGCTTGACCTCCACGCTGACCTCCCTGGCGATACCGGTTGCTGAGTGCCCGGTCATCTTCTACTACTCCCGCGGCAAAAGAACGCGATTCAGGCCGGCCTACGTCGACCGGCCTAGACTCGGGCGATGAGCGCCTACCTGATCGCCGGCGGAAGCCGCGGCATCGGTCTGGAACTGGTACGTCTGCTGGCGCCCACGGCGTCGCGCATCGACGTCTGGTCACGATCGACCGACGACCTGATCGCCGACGGCCCGGTTCGCCACCTCAGCTGTGACGTCACCGGCGCCGACCCACTGCCGGAGCCGCCGGAGTCCATCCAGGGCGCGGTCTATTGCCCCGGGACGGTCAACCTCAAGAGTTTTCGCGCCCTGTCCGAGGACGATTTCCGGCGGGACTGGGACGTCAATCTCCTCGGTGCGGTGCGGTTTCTCAAGGCCTGCCAGCCGCGGCTTAAAGGTGAGGGCGGCAATCCCGCCAGCGTGGTCTTGTTCAGCACCGTCGCGGTGAGCCAGGGCATGCCGATGCACTCCTCGGTCGCCGCGGCGAAGGGAGCGGTCGAAGGTCTGGTGCGCTCCCTGGCCGCGGAGTGGGCCCCCCGGGTTCGGGTCAACGCGATCGCACCCGCACTGGTGGACACCCCACTTGTCGACCGGATGCTCGGTACGCCGGAGAAGCGCGACGCCATGGCTGCTCGCTATCCGCTCAAGCGGGTCGGAACCGCCGCCGACGCCGCCGCACTGGCACGCTTCCTTCTTTCACCGGAGGCCGGATGGATCACCGGTCAGGTCGTGGGCCTCGACGGCGGGATGTCGACGCTGCGGGTCTGAATCCTCCGATTGCTTTTCGGCCGAGACTGATTCGCTGTGCTCGGACTCCTGTTTTCGCCGCTGCAGGCCCGAGTAGTCGGGCCTGCCGCGGTAACGGAACCAGGAGAGGATGAACACCCCCATCGACGCCAGCAGCACGATTTCGACCCAGAGGAATATGCAGACGTCGATCCAGGCGCCCACCGGCGGCACCCCGGGCAGGAAGCTCTGCAGCGGGATGAGCGCGAAGAGCATCGCGGCGAACCAGCCGGCGAACGTTGGCTCGACCGGTCTGCGCCCGGTTGCCGTCGACCACGCCACCGTCGCCGCCAGGCAGGCCATGGCGATCATCAGGAAGACGATGGCGCCGACGGCCCCCAGGACTGCGCCGGACCGCGAGATGTTGAGTTCGACGTAGAGGGTGGAGGCGTCCCCGATCACCTTCCACCGCTCCGTCCAGCCGGCCAGGCCCACCGGTTCGATGGCGGTACCGCCCACCGCCACCGGCAGCGCGGCCTCGTCGTCGTCCTGGATCTCCTCGATCCGGATCAAGGGCGCGGGCACCGTCGCCTTGGGCTGCTGCGGGTCGTTGTAGGCGTACCGGTAGCGGTCGAAGGGATAGATCTCCGACTGCCCATCGACGGGGAGGTCGAATTCGAAGGAGCCGCCGACCGGCTGGCCGGCATCGACGCTGAACGATTGCGACTCCTTGAGAGAGCGTGAGACCACCCGCAGGGGCACCGCGAAGGTGTCGTCGTCCTGGTCGTGATACCTGCCTTCCGGGAACAGCGACACTCGGAGGGTGATCTGACGGCCCACGGTGTCGATGGACACCAGATCCAAGGCCACGTTGACGCCTTCGGCCACCGGCGGTGTCCGTTGCGTGACGCGGGTCTTGCCGCTGTTGGCGTAGCCCAGCAGCACGCCCGCGAACACCAGAATCATCACCAACGCCACCAGCGCGCCGCGGGATACCCGGAGAACACGTCGGATGGCGCTACGGCTAGCCACAGGCCTCCCAGTCTCGGGTCAGCATTGCAAGTCGGTGTGTTCTGGTAGACACTAACCGTACCGGGCCGTTGATTCGCTGGCCCGAGATAACGCGTCGTCAGAAGCCCGACGCTGTTCCCTACACGCCCCCTTCAGTGAGGTGAATGATGGACCGGTCAGACCTGACGCATCACCTCAGGACCGCGGCGCGCGTCGCGATCTCAGACAGCCAGATCGACGGCATCGCGCTGATCTCTGTCGCCGGTGTGCTCGACATGCTGACCTCACCGGAACTCGAGACACACCTCAATGCCGCGCTGGACACCGGGGCACGTGCGGTCATCGTCGATCTCACCGACGTCGACTTCCTGTCCTCGGCCGGGATGAGCGTGCTGGTGGTCGCCCGCAACCGGGCCGATGACGGTCCGCGGTTCGCCGTGGTCGCCGACAGTCCGGCGACCAGTCGTCCGATCCGGCTGGTCGGGTTGGCCGAGCGGATCGGGCTGTTCGCCACGCTGGAGGAGGCGCGGGCGGCTCTGGAGGCGTGAGGTCGGCCCCAGGTCAGTAATGGCGCGGCGCGCGCCCCGTTAGCATTGTCGCGACCGAGCGCGAGCCAGACGTGCCGGTCAACCCTGTTCTGGCCTGCCGAAAGAGACCGCCGATGAGTGCCCCCGCCGAAACCGTCCGGATCCCGCTGTTACGGGTGGCGGCGGGGACCACCGCGGGTGCCGCGGCGCGCGATGCGGGTCTGTCCGGCCGCGGCGAACCGGACGCCATCGTGGTGGTCCGCGATCCCGAGGGCAAGCTTCGCGACCTGAGTTGGGCACCGGAGGCCGACGTCGAGGTGACCCCGGTGACCGCCGACACCGACGAGGGCCGCAGCGTGATCCGCCACTCGGCCGCCCACGTACTGGCCCAGGCCGTGCAGGAGATGTTCCCGGCGGCCAAGCTGGGCATCGGCCCGCCGATCACCGACGGCTTCTACTACGACTTCGACGTGCCGGCCGCCTTCACCCCCGAGGATCTCGAGAAGCTCGAGAAGCGGATGCGGGCGATCGTCAAAGAGGGACAGCTGTTTTCGCGGCGGGTCTACGAGTCCAAAGACGAAGCCCGCCGGGAGCTCGCCGCAGAGCCCTACAAACTCGAACTGGTCGACGACAAGTCCGGCGACAGCGACATCATGGAGGTCGGGGGCGACGAGCTCACCGCCTACGACAACCTCAATCCCCGCACCCGGGAACGGGTTTGGGGCGACCTGTGCCGTGGCCCGCACTGTCCCACCACCAGGTACATCCCGGCGTTCAAGCTGACCCGGAGCTCAGCGGCCTACTGGCGCGGCAACCAGGCCAACGCCAGCCTGCAGCGCATCTACGGCACCGCCTGGGAATCGCAGGAAGCGCTGGACCGTCACCTCGAACTCATCGAGGAGGCGCAGCGACGCGACCACCGCAAGCTCGGTGTGGAACTGGACCTGTTCAGCTTCCCCGACGAATTGGGTTCGGGGCTACCGGTCTTCCACCCCAAGGGCGGCATCGTGCGCCGCGAGTTGGAGGAATACTCGCGGAGCAAGCACATCGAGGCCGGCTACGAGTTCGTCAACACCCCGCACATCACCAAGGAACAGCTCTACATCACCTCCGGGCACCTGGAGTGGTACGCCGACGGCATGTTCCCGCCGATGCACATCGACGCCGAGTACGACGAGGACGGCGAGCTGCGTAAGCCGGGGCAGAACTACTACCTCAAGCCGATGAACTGCCCCATGCACCACCTGATCTTCCGGTCGCGGGGCCGCTCCTACCGAGAACTCCCATTGCGGCTCTTCGAGTTCGGCACGGTGTACCGCTACGAGAAGTCCGGAGTCATCCACGGACTGACCCGTGTGCGCGGCATGACCCAGGACGACTCGCACATCTACTGCACCCGCGAGCAGATGCGCGACGAACTGGCCTCCCTGCTGCAGTTCGTGCTCGACCTGCTCGGTGACTACGGCCTGGACGACTTCTACCTGGAGCTGTCCACCAAGGATCCCGAGAAGTACGTCGGCTCCGACGAACTGTGGGAAGAGGCCACCGAAACGCTGCGCGACGTCGCCGAATCCTCTGGGCTGCAACTGGTTCCCGACCCGGGCGGCGCGGCCTTCTACGGGCCCAAGATCTCGGTGCAGGTGCGTGACGCGCTGGGCCGCAGTTGGCAGATGTCCACCATCCAACTGGACTTCAACATGCCCGAGCGGTTCGAACTGGAATACACCGCGGCCGACGGCAGCCGGCAGCGGCCGGTGCTCATTCACCGTGCGCTGTTCGGTTCGATCGAGCGGTTCTTCGGAATCCTCACCGAGCATTACGCCGGGGCGTTCCCGGCCTGGCTGGCCCCGGTGCAGGTGGTCGGCATCCCGGTGGCCGAGGAACATGCCGCCTACCTGGAAGACGTTGCCGCCGAACTGAAGTCCCACCGGGTTCGCGCCGAGGTCGACGGCAGCGATGACCGGATGGCGAAGAAGATCGTTAACCACACCAACCAGAAGGTGCCGTTCATGCTGCTCGCGGGTGACCGTGACGTCGAGGCGGGGGCGGTGTCGTTCCGGTTCGGCGATCGGACCCAGATCAACGGCATCCCGCGGCAGCAGGCCATCGCCGCGATCCGCAGCTGGATCTCCAACCGGGAGAACGCCGTTCCGACCGCGGAATCACTCGCCGGTCTGGTCGGGGGCCACGGTGACTGACGAACTCGTCGTTTCGGGCGCAGGAGACGCCGATCGCCTGCAGCGCCTGTGGACGCCGCACCGGATGAGCTACATCGTCGAGTCACCCCGCGGCAAGGGGTCCGCGCAGTCCGACCAGCCATTTAGCGTAATCCCCGAACTGCCCGACGAAGAGGGGCTCATCGTCGCTCGCGGCGAGTTGGTGTACGCGGTGCTCAACCTGTACCCCTACAACCCCGGGCACCTGATGGTGGTGCCCTACCGCCGGGTCTCGGAACTCGAAGACCTCACCGACGCCGAGAGTGTCGAGCTGATGGCGTTCACCCAGAAGGCGATCCGGGTGATCAAGGGGGTGTCGCGGCCCGACGCCTTCAACGTCGGCCTCAATCTGGGCCGCTCGGCCGGCGGGTCGCTGGCCGACCACCTGCACATGCACGTCGTGCCGCGATGGGCCGGTGACGCCAACTTCATCACCGTCGTCGGACAGACCAAGGTGATTCCCCAGCTGCTGCGCGACACCCGCGCGCTGCTGGCCGAGAAGTGGGCGGCACTGCAATGAGCGACTTCTACCTCATGACACGGGCGGCCTACACGAAGATCAGCGTCCCGCTGGCCAGGGTCGCGGTGCGGGTCGGTCTTACTCCGGACCTCGTCACCATCATCGGCACCGCCGGGTCGGTGGCCGCCTCGCTGACACTGTTTCCGACCGGCCGGTTATTCGTCGGCTGGCTTGTGCTGTGGTTCTTCGTCCTGGCCGACATGCTCGACGGTGCGATGGCACGCCAACTCGGTGGCGGCACCCGGTTCGGGGCCGTGCTCGACGCCACCTGCGACCGGATCAGCGACGGTGCGGTGTTCTGCGGTCTGCTGTGGTGGGCGGCCTTCGGGCTGCACAGTTCCTCACTGATGGTGGCCATCCTGATCTGCCTGGTGACCTCGCAGGTGATCTCCTACATCAAGGCGCGCGCCGAAGCCACCGGCCTCGACGGCGGCGGCGGGCTGATCGAGCGGCCCGAGCGGCTGATCATCGCGCTGGGCGGCGCGGGACTGTCCGACATTCCGTTCTTCCCGATCCCCGCGGTTCTGCACGTCGCGCTGTGGGTGCTCGCGGTGGCCAGCATGGTGACCGTGGGCCAGCGGTTACACAGCGTGCGCCGCTCGCCTGGGGCCACCGACCTGATCCCCATCCCGGGTGCCGGTAAGTCCGGGAGCACTGAGCAGTGACGCCGTTCCGTAAGCGGCCGCCCTCGGCTGAGAAGCTCACCGACTGGGGCTACGCGGCGGGCTGGCAACTCGTCCGCACCATGCCGGACGGATTGGCGCGCAACGTCTTCGACGCCGGTGCCCGGTATGCGGCGCGGGGCGGCGGACCGGAACAGCTGCGCAAGAACCTGGCCCGGGTGATCGGCGCCCGCCCGGCCGACGTGCCCGACTCGCTGATGCGGGCGTCGCTGGAGTCCTACGGGCGGTACTGGCGGGAGGCCTTCCGGCTGCCGTCGATGGACCACACCACGCTGGGACGCCGACTGGAGGAGGGCACCTACGGCAACTCCAACATCGAGGCGGCACTGGCCGCAGGCCGCGGCGCCGTGATGGCCCTGCCGCACAGCGGCAACTGGGACATGGCCGGGGTGTGGCTGGTGCAGAAGCACGGTGGTTTCACCACCGTTGCCGAGCGCCTCAAACCGGAGTCGCTCTATCGGCGCTTCATCGACTACCGGGAAAGCCTGGGCTTTGAGGTGCTGCCCCTGACAGGTGGCGCGCGACCTCCGTTCGACGTGCTGCGGGAACGGTTGGAGGCCAACGGACTTGTCTGCCTGATGGCGGAACGGGACCTGACCCGCTCCGGCGTTCAGGTCGACTTCTTCGGCGAACCCACCCGCATGCCGGCCGGCCCGGCCAAGCTGGCCATCGAGACCGGGGCCGCGCTGATCCCGGCGCACTGCTGGTTCCCGGGCGACGGGTGGGGGTGCGACCTAGGTGAACCGTTGGATACCTCCAGCGGCGACGTCGGCGTCATCACCCAGGCGCTGGCCGACCGCTTCGCCGCCAATATCGCTCGCTATCCCCAGGATTGGCACATGCTGCAGCCGCAGTGGCTGGCCGACCTCTCGGAACGGCGACGGGCCTCGCTTCAGGAACAGGCCCCTCAGGAACAGGCCCCTCAGGAACAGGCCCCTCAGGAACAGGCAGAGGAAGACCCCGCCTGATGCGCATCGGCATGGTGTGCCCGTACTCCTTCGACGTCCACGGCGGGGTACAGGCACACGTGCTTCAGTTAGCCGAGGTGATGCGCGAACGCGGCCATGAGGTCAGCGTGCTGGCGCCGGCGTCCAAGCACGTCGAGTTGCCCGACTATGTCGTCTCCGCCGGAAAGGCGGTCCCGATCCCGTACAACGGTTCAGTGGCGCGCCTGCGGTTCGGCCCCGCGACGCATCGCAAGGTCAAGAAGTGGCTCGCCGACGGCGATTTCGATGTCCTGCACCTGCATGAGCCCAACGCGCCCAGCCTGTCGTTGTTGGCGCTGATGATCGCCGACGGCCCGATCGTCGCGACATTTCACACCTCGACCACGAAATCGTTTGCGTTGGGGGTGTTTCAGAGTCTGCTGCGCCCGTACAACGAGAAGATCGTCGGCCGCATCGCGGTCTCGGACCTGGCCCGCCGCTGGCAGATGGAAGCCCTGGGGTCGGACGCCGTGCAGATTCCCAACGGGGTGGACGTGGCGGCCTTCGCCTCGGCCGAGCCCCTGCCCGGCTACCCACGCGTCGGTAAGACGGTTCTGTTTCTGGGCCGGTTCGATGAACCCCGCAAGGGCATGGAGGTGCTCCAGGGGGCGTTACCCGCACTGGTGCAACGCTTTCCGGACATCGAGATCCTGATCGTCGGCCGCGGCGACGAGGACGAACTGCGTGAGGACGCCGGCGAACTGGCCGGGCACCTGACGTTCATGGGCCAGGTCTCCGACGCCGAGAAGGCCTCCGCGTTGCGCAGTGCCGACGTCTACTGCGCCCCCAACACCGGCGGGGAGAGCTTCGGCATCGTTCTGGTCGAGGCGATGGCCGCCGGTACTGCGGTGGTGGCCAGCAACCTCGACGCGTTCCGCCGGGTCCTCGAAGACGGCGAGGCCGGCCGGCTGGTTCCGGTGGAGGACTCCGACGCACTGGCCGAGGCGCTCATCGAGGTGCTCTCCGACGACGACATGCGGGCCCGCTACGTGGCCGCGGCGGCCGCCGCCGTTGCGCGCTACGACTGGTCGGTGGTGGCCGACGACATCATGCGGGTCTACGAGACGGTGGCGGGCGCCGGCGTCAAGGTCGGGGTGGCCTCGTGAGCGGCTGGCTGATCGCCGCCGTCGCGGTACTGGCGGCACTGGTGGTCTTCGTCATCGTCTGGGCCTATCAGACCGCCAACCGGCTGGACCGCCTGCACGTGCGCTGCGAACTGTCCTGGCAGGCACTCGACGCCGCCCTGGGCCGGCGGGCCGTGGTGGCCCGGGCGGTGGCGGCCGACGCCTACGGCGGCAGCCCGGAGGGCAGGCACCTCGTCGCACTGGCCGGTGCCGCCGAACGGGCACCGCGTGGCAGTCGGGAGGCCGCCGAAAACGCACTGTCGGTGGAGTTGGAGCACGTCGACCCCGGCACCGTGCCGGTCGGCCTGGTGGCCGAACTCGCCGACGCCGAGGCCCGGGTACTGCTGGCCCGGCGGTTCCACAACGACGCCGTGCGCGACACCCTGGCGTTGCGGGAGCGGCCTGCGGTGCGCTGGCTGCGACTCGGGGGAACAGCGCCGCTGCCGAGCTATTTCGAGATCGCCGAACAGGGCCAGCGTTGACC
>CAIOYU010000588.1 GCA_903862565.1 uncultured Actinomycetes bacterium
ACGGTGAACGACCTCATCCGATCAGGCTAAACCCGCTCTCACAGCCTGGGTTTCCCGGCCGCTGAGCGCCCGCGCGGCGAGCACACTCACCCCGGCCAGCAGCAGCCCGCTGACCACGCAACTGACCGCCAGGCTCAGCGTGAACGCACGGTCGTCGACGTTCTCGGTGAAGTTCGCCGAACCGCCCGCGATGAACGAATACAGCACGGCAACAACACTTCCGGTGATCGCGATGCCCAGCGCGGTGCCGAGTTCGAAGGACGTCTCGGAGATGCCGGTGGCCGCACCGACCCGGTCCGCGCTGGCGCTGGTGAGCACCAGGTCGGAGGCGACGGTCACCACCGCCCCGAACGAGAAGCCCAGCAGCATCAGCGGAACCACCATCGCCGGATACGACAGCGGGATGGTCAGTCCCAGACTCACCAGACCCGCCGCGCCCACCGTCAGGCCGGTCAGCAGGGCGCGGCGGTGTCCCCACGCCCGGATCATCCGCGCGGTGTTCACCGCGGTCAGCAGGCCCGTCACCGACTCGGGCAGGACAGCCAGGCCGGACTGCAGCGCCGAGAAGTCGGCCACCTGGCGCAGGAAGATCGGCAGGAAGAACAGCGCGCCGATATTGGCGAACACGATCACCAGCTGCGCGAGGATCGCGGCAGTGAATCCCCGCTGGGCGAACAGCGTCAAATCCAGCAGCGGCATCGGCAGACCGCGCTGCCGGCTCAGGAACACCCACAGCAGCAACCCTCCGCCCACCAACCCCACATACCCGGGCCAGAACCGCACACCGGAGTGTGCCAGTTCGGTGATCCCGTACACGACACCGAGAATCCCGGCGGTGGACAGCACCACCGACTGCAGATCGAGCGGATTCTTCGCCACGCTGCGCGCCTCGGGCAGCACCCACGCCCCGACGGCGACGATCACCGCCACCACCGGAAGATTCACCAGAAGCACTGAGCCCCAGTAGTAATGCTCCAGCAGAACACCGGCGACGGTCGGGCCGAACGCCGCGCCGGCCGCGCCCCCGGCGCTCCAGATACCGACCGCGCGCATGCGCTGCCGGTCGTCGGTGAACACCGCGCGCAGCAGTGCCAGCGTCGACGGCATCAATCCGGCGCCGGCCATCCCCTGGATCACCCGCGCCAGGATCAGCACCTCCGCGGTGGGGGCCATCGCCGCCGCGGCCGAGGCCACCCCGAACGCGACGCTGGAGATCAGCAGCAGCCGTTTGCGCCCGATCCGATCGCCGAGGTTGCCCATCGTGATGAGCAGGCCGGCGAGCACGAACGAGTAGATATCACCGATCCAGAGCACCTCGTTGTAGCTCGGCTGCAGCTGCTCGGTGATCGCCGGCACGGCGACGCTGATCACGGTGCCGTCGACGGCGACCATGAACACCGCCAGGCACAGCACGAACAGTGCTGCGATCTGGCGTCGGGTCATGGAACCCGAGCCTAGACCGCCGGGGTGCGCTCCTGAACCACCCACTCCTGGCCATAGCCGTCGCGCAGCAGATCCAGGAACGGCACCGCGTCGAAGGCCTCCGGGCCCAGCACGCCGGCGCCCGACCACGCCCCGGTGGCCAGAAGTTCCAGTGCCACAACCGGATTCATCGCCGTCTGCCACACCACGGCCTGCGCCTTGTACTCCTTCATCGTCCAGGCGTTGTCGGCGACGTGGTAGAGGTACACCTCACGCGGCGCGCCGTCCTTACCGGTGCCGGTCACCCACAGCCCCGCGCAGGTCTTGCCGGTCATCTTCGGTCCCAGCGCCAGCGGGTCGGGCAGACACGCCGCCACCACGTCGCGCGGGCTCACCGACGCCTCCCCCGAGCCGGAACGCACCTTCACCGGCTCCGTGCGGTCCAGGCCGAGCTTATTGAGGACCTGCAGCACCTCGATGAACTCGTCGCCCAGGCCGAACTTGAAGGTCACCCGCTTGGCGTCGACCCAGCGCGGCATCAGCAGCACTTCCTCGTGCTCGACGTTGACGCACTCCACCGG
>CAIOYU010000589.1 GCA_903862565.1 uncultured Actinomycetes bacterium
CGCCTCGTTCCTCGGCGGCATCGTCGACTCGGATCTGATGGCTCGCTCCTTCTCCGCCTCGTTCCTCGGCGGCATCGTCGACTCGCGGGAAGCGAGGCCCCAGGATTGGGCCATCGCGTCGAAGGACCCGCCGACGGTGAGAGTCGCCGACGTGAGAACCGCTGTGGCACTGCCGAAGAGGTGCTCGCGCAGTGGTGCGGCCACCGACAGCGGGGCCACCCTCAGGACAGGCTTCGTCGATGCCCCGCCCGGCCGGCCGGCCTCATGGTCCAGCCACACCACATCGGTGCGGTCGGGGATGGCCGGGCCGAAAGAGTCCAGTACGCGGCCGGCGGTGTCGCTGATCTCGGTCAGTCCGGCGACCGCCTCGGTGCGTGCCGCAGCGGCTTTCGGGTCCGACGGCGCCGGGTCGATCGCGGACCGCGCCGCGATCGCGGCGTCGCGCAACGCGGTCAGGTAGGTGCGCAGTTCGTCGTCGAGGTAGTCGATGCGGCCGGGTTGGGCGTCGTGGATGGCCGACGAGAACGTCGCCACCGCGGCGTCGAGTCGTTCGATCAGTTCCGGGCCGACCAGTCGGCCCACCCGGCGCACGGCGACCCCCAGCGGCCCGGGCGTCAGTTCCCCGGTGGTGACCGAGGTGACGCGGTCGACGAGTTCGTGGGCCTCGTCGACGACGATCAGGTCGTGCTCGGGCAGGATCGTGGCCTCGGCGACGGCATCGATGGCCAACAGGGCGTGATTGGTGACGACGATGTCGGACTGGCCGGCCTTGGCCCGGGCCTTCTCGGCGAAACAGTCTGTGCCGTAAGGGCAGCGGGCCATGCCAAGGCACTCCCGCGCCGAGACGCTGACCTGGGACCAGGACCGCTCCGGCACGCCGGGGCGCAGTTCGTCGCGGTCGCCGGTCTCGGTGTCCGACGCCCACTCGGTGAGCCGTTGGATGTCTCGACCCAGCGCGCTGATGGCGGCCCGGGATTCGGCCGGGCTGAAGAGTTCGTCCTGTGCTGCGTCGTCATCGGCGGCGCCGCTGTTGATCTTGTTGAGGCACAGATAGTTTCGCCGCCCCTTCAGCAGGGCGAAGGTGGGGGTCCGGGGCAGGACACCGGCCAGTGCCTCGGCGACTCGGGGAAGGTCGCGGTCGACGAGTTGGCGCTGCAGTGCGATGGTCGCCGTGGACACCACCACCGGGGTCTCGTCGGCGATGGCCCGGGCGATCGAGGGCACCAGGTAGGCCAGGGACTTGCCGGTGCCGGTCCCGGCCTGCACCGCAAGGTGCTCACCGGTCTCGAACGCCCGCGCCACCGCCTCTGCCATCTGGACCTGGCCGGGCCGTTGGGTGCCGCCGAGGGCGTCGACGGCCAGGGCGAGCAGATCGGCGACCGGGGGCAGGTCGGTCACTGCACGACGCGGGTGGGGATGGCCGGGTCGCCGTTCGAGAGGGCCAGGCCCTCCCAGGGCAGGCTGTGCAGTCCGTCGGCCACCCGGTCGCGGGCGCCGGCCAGATCCGGGGCGGCCAGCAATTCCCCGGAGCGCACCATCGGTCCGGTGAGTACCCGCGCCGGCCCGGCGGTCGGCGGGGGCGCGCCGACGGGATGGATCACCTCTTCGATGACGGTCCCCGACGGGCGGGCCCGGCGCAACGCCGCCTTTCGGCCGCCGTGGGATGCCTTGTTGCTGCTGCGTTTCACCACGGGAATCCCGTCGACCTCGACGAGTTTGTAGACCAGTCCGGCGGCCGGGGAGCCGGACCCGGTGACCACCGAGGTTCCCACGCCGTAGGTGTCGACCGGATCGGCGCGCAGCCCGGCGATGGAGTACTCGTCAAGGTCGCCGGAGACCACGATCCGGGTGTCGACGGCGCCGAGGCTGTCCAGTTGTTCGCGGACCTGGCGGGCGAGCACTCCCAGATCGCCGGAGTCGATGCGCACCGCACCAAGCCCGGTGCCCGCCGCGGCGATGGCGTTGGCCACCCCGGTGCGCACGTCGTAGGTGTCCACCAGCAGCGTTGTGGCCAGCCCGAGCGCGGCGACCTGGGCGCGGAAGGCGTCCTGCTCCCAGTCCTTTTCTCTTCGCCCGAGAGCCGTATGCAGCATCGTGAACGCATGCGCGGACGTGCCCAACGTGGGGATGCCGTAGCGGCGGCCGGCCTCCAGATTGGAGGTGCCGGAGAAGCCGGCGAGATAGGCGGCGCGGGCGGCGCTGACGGCGGCCTGCTCGTGGGTGCGCCGCGAGCCCATCTCGATCAGTGGCCGGTCGCCGGCAGCGCTGACCATCCGTGCCGCCGCCGCCGCCACTGCGCAGTCGTAGTTGAGGATCGACAGCAGCAGCGTCTCCAGTAGCACGCACTCGCCGAAGGTGCCGGTCACCGACAGGATGGGGGAGTTCGGGAAATACAACTCGCCTTCGGCGTAGCCGTCGATGTCGCCGCTGAACCGGAATCCGGCCAGGTAGCTCAGGGTCGCCTCGTCCAGGAACGCAGCCACCGACGCCAGCGCATCGTCGTCGAAGACGAAGTCGGCCAGCGCCGCCAGGAACCGGTCGGTCCCGGCGACCACCCCGTAGCGCCGGCCGGCGGGTAGGCGGCGGGTGAACACCTCGAAGGTGGTGCGCCGGTGGGCGGTGCCGTCCTTCAGTGCCGCGGAGAGCATGGTCAGCTCGTATTTGTCGGTCAGCAACGCCGGCGTCACAGGGCAACCGTATCGGCTTGTTCGGACCCCGGCGGGATTTGCCCTCGGCTCGCTATCCTTATCCGATGGGCGCGTCATCAGCACCGACTCGGCCGGGGACCAGTGGTGTCCAGGAACTCGATCCGGTCCATTCCACGGACTCCCCGTGGGTGACCATCGTGTGGGACGACCCGGTCAACCTGATGAACTACGTGACTTATGTGTTCCAGAAGCTGTTCGGCTACAGCGAACCGCAGGCCACCAAACTCATGATGCAGGTCCACAACGAAGGCAAGGCCGTTGTCTCGTCAGGCAGTCGGGAAGCCATGGAAGTCGACGTCACCAAACTCCACGCCGCTGGCCTGTGGGCCACGATGCAGCACGACCGTTGACGCCGCGCTGTGCGTAGATGGAAGCGGGTAGAGACCGCTGACGGCCCCCGTTTCGTGTCGGGCCTGGAACCGCACGAGGTGGCGGTGCTGAGGAACATGGCCACCTCGGTGCAGGAGATGCTCGACGACCGGCAGTCCTCGGCGCCGTCGGATCCGCTGGAGCAGATCACCGGAATCCGCACCGGTAACTCCACGCCGCCGGGGGATTCGACACTGCGACGGCTGTTGCCGGACTTCATCAAGGATTCCGATGCCGCGGCCGGAGACAGCACCGCCCTGCGAAGTCTGCATGAGCCGCAGATCATCGACACCAAAATCGCTGCCGCACAGCAACTTCTGGACACGCTTCCGGATGGCGGCGGCCGGGTGGAACTGACCGCCGAAGACGCCGAGGCCTGGATCGCGGCGATCAACGACTTCCGGCTCGCGCTGGGCACCATGCTCGGCATCGGCCCCGACGGCCC
>CAIOYU010000590.1 GCA_903862565.1 uncultured Actinomycetes bacterium
CCAGGAAGCAGGAATTTGACTGGGCTGGATCCCGGGGCAAGCAACTGGGTGAAACTGTTACCGTCCCATTGCTCCACCGATCCGTCGCGCTGGCCGACGATGAGCAATGTGTCATAGGGCAGCATGGCGGTCACCGCGGTGGTGGCGGGAGTCGCGGCTGTCGCGGAACCCGAGCGGGTCGTCGCAGCGGGGGTTGCTTCGAAAAAGTCGTCCGCGGGCGTGCCGGGGTCGGTCCCCATCCGGGCCTGCTCGAAGTCCTTCACGCTAAAGGTGTCGAGGTGGACTTTGGCTCCCGTGATGTCCTGTGCGAAGGCCCGGAAACCGAAGGCGTCGATGCCGCTGTGCTGGCGGAAGTTCTCATAGGACGCCTTGAACCCACTGCCGACGATGTCCCAGTAGGAATTGACCCCCGCACCGTCGCGCGCGTCGGGGGCCAGCAATCCTCTGAACATGTACTGACCCGGACCGGTGGAGGTGCCCTCCACCGACGTCAGGATCAAGGTGGCGGCGCTGCCGTCCGCGAGGGTGTAGTCGATGCCGAGTCTCACCTTGCCCGCGCTCTGGATTCCGGCCCAGTGCGCGGCGACTTCGGCGGCGGTGATGCTTCCGGTGCGGCTCTGCTCATCGAGCCAGGACAGGGGGGTGTCGTCTGGAACGTTGAGGGCGACGCTGCCGACGAGTCGACCCCCTTTCCGTTCGACGCTGATCGTGGCCGTCGTGTTCTTCAGGAACAGCGCCGCGTCGTTCAGATTGCCGGCGCAGAACGGGTCATCGGGAGCCCCCGCGCCGACGGTGATCTGCACTTGGGTTGAGGGATCACCCTTGGTAAGCCAGTTGCGCCCGCCGTTGGTGTCGGTGATCTCCACAGTGAAGGTGTCCGTGCCGAGGTAGTTGTCCCCGGGGGTGTAGGTGTAGCGCCCACGCTGGTCGACTTCCACCGAGCCGAACCGTGGGTTGGTAACCACGGCGTAGGCGAGCGGGTCGCCCTCGGGGTCGACCGCGCCGAGGGTGCCGATGATCCGCCCGATCGACGTGGTGGTCTCCTGCACCGGGCTGGCCGTCGGGGCCTGGTCGGCTTGTCTGCGGCGCGCTTCCAGGAGGGCCCCGGCCAGCATGTCGGAGAGTTTCTGATTGGGCAGCACCGCGACCCAGTTGGCTAGCGCGTCAAAGAGTTTGGCGCGGGCCTGGTTAAGGTTGCCGGCCACGGCGAGCCGGCGAGCCCGAGCTGCTGTCACGGTCGGGACCGTCGTCGTCGCAGTTGCAGCGGCCGGCGCGACTTGCCCGCCGACCCCCGAGTACGCCGGCGGTGGTGCGGCCTGACCGCCGGCGCCCAAGTCGGCCACCACTGATGGCGGGCGAATGGGCTGCGCAATCGGTCTCATCGCGCGGACCGGTGGTTGCGTCGCCCGGAGAGGCCACGCCTGCGGTGGCCGCGACAATCCCTCGGGTGGGGTACCGGTGGCGGCCGGCCGGATTCCGGCCGCGGGCTTCAGCGGGCCACCGGATCCCGACCGGGCCGCCGCGCGCCCCGCCGGGATCGGTCCGGAACCTGCACCCGCAACCCGAGTCACAGGACGCCGCGCCCGGGTCGGCATAGCGGCCCCGCCGGCCGGCGCAGCACTGGCCGTCGACGCCGAAACATCACCCGCTTCCGCGTTGGGGTCCGCTGCGGCCACCCCCGCCTGCGGTCCTGCTAGAAACATGCCCAGCGCAAGGGCCGCCGCTCCGGTGCCACCGGTTTTCTTCCTGCGCCGGGAAGCTGTGACACCGGAACGGGATAGCTTTTTACCTGCGGCCATGATGGGACTCCCCGACGACTTTTCAGTGGCTTTCTCGTGGAGTGTGCACGCGGTCGCCTACAGGCGTTCATGAAAACGCTGGGAACAAAACAGAGTTCTATTCGGTTTTCTGCCCGAGCTCCGACGCACAGCCACCTGCCAGGCGGGTGACGCCCCGCGAGACGACGTCCTCGAACTGCGCCAGTGAGCCCGCGGGGACCAGACCGGGCAGCAGAATCCGCCAGCACTCGGCGAACCGCGTAGCGATGTCACCCTTGACCAGGTCGGTCATCACCAGACAGCCGTAGATCACGGTGAACATGGTCCGCGCTGCCGCCTCCGGTGTTACTCCCTCACGAAGCTCGGAGGCCCGTATTGCTCCGGCCATCACGGTGGCGAACGCTTCGATCCGACGGGCAACGTCGGCGACTCCGCGCTCGGTGTGCCGTGCCATCGTGTGCTCGAGATAGGCCGCGACCCAAAACGACTTGTCCTGGTCGAGCAGCACGCTCAATTGGAAGGACATGTCGATGACACTCTCCAAGCCCGATCCAGCCGCTCCGACGTAGGTATTGCGAAGCTCCGCCATCCGACCGGCGACCTCGTCGATGATCGCGAAGCCGACTGCATCTTTGGAGGGGAAGTGGTAGTAGAACGCGCCTGGTGTGATGTTGGCCCGCCGGATGATCTGGTTCAGGTTCGTGCCGCTGAAGCCGTGTTCCCTGAACAGCTCGATCGAGACGCCGACGATTCTTCGGCGAGTCGCTTCCGCCCTGGCCTGGGGATGCACTTCCTTAAGGTATCGCGCGGGGAGGTTGACCTGTGCGAATCAGGAATTTCCCGGCTTCTCGCTTATTCCGCTTCGAGTGTTCGGCCAGCGTGACGTCGGTGAAGAAGCACGTGACATCGATAAGAAACGATGGTCCGTGTCCGTCGGTGTTCCCGGTGCGCGGCTTGTCAAAACAAAGTTTTGTTTTGTTTCGCGTATTTGGCCGCTCCCGGGGGTGTGGTGAAGCTCATACTGCCGCTGGTCGGGTGTGACAGCGTCGGTTCGGGAGGTTGTGAAAATGGCTGGTGGGTCGGGGATGGCGTCGAAGAGGAGCAAGAAGACCACCAGGTTCGCCCGCGGCGGGGCAGCGGCGTTTGCGATCGGGGTGTTTTTGGCGGGGCCGGCGGCAGTTGCGGCGGCTGATGGCGGTGCCGACGCATCGGCGGGGGCGTCGTCGTCAGGGTCGGCGGGCTCGGGGTCGCGGGCGGTCCAGGGGCCGTCGCGCGCAGCGCGTTCGGCACCGGGCGGTGCGGCGACGGTCGAGGCGGGCACACGACGGGGTTCTGCCCCGGGAGCGAGTGCCCGCGACGTGAGGGCTCCCGAAGGGTTGGCGGCTGGGCCGGTGCGGGGTCGGAGGGGTGGGTCGGAAGTCGCGTTACCCGCGGCGGCGGCGCGCCTGGATCGGTCGGGGCCGGTGGCGGCGATGCCTCGGGTGGCGGTCGACCCGGTGGTGACGGCCGAGCCGGGGCAGGTTGCGTCAGGTCCTCTAGCGAGATCCGCGGTTGCGGTGACGGCGGGGTCGGGGGCAGTCGGTGGGCCGGTCAATCCGGACCCCGCGCCACCAACCGCCCCCGGCGCCTCCCCGGCTAAGGTTCGTCCCGCTATCGCGGCCGCTGCGGGGTTGTCTCGGGGTGGACCGGCTGCGGTGATGGCCAGTTCGGCGGCCCCCGTGGCCCGGTCGGTCAGGACGCTTCGTGCTGATATCGACGGTGCGATGCGCCATTTCTTCAATGATGCGCAGGACTGGCTGGTGGGTCTTCCGGCCAGCCCGCTGGTCAACGTTCTCGAGGGTGGGTTGCTGTTGGTGCGCCGCTCATTGTTCAACCAGGCGCCGCGGGTCATCCCATCGGCGCCGACGACCTCGAAGTTCGACGGCACGATCGGGGGTCGGATCGGGGCGTTCGATCTGGAGGGGGACACGCTGAGCTACGCGGTGGTCGGTGATCCGAAGTTCGGCACCGTGGTGGTCGATGCCAGTGGCTGTTACACCTACACCCCGAGCGCGGAGTATGCCGGGTCGGACAGTTTCAGGGTGAAGATCGCGCCGGGGAAGCGCGCGCTGAACGTGTTGGATCTGCGCAGCGATGGGTCCCGGGAGGTCACGATCCAGCTTGGTGAGCAGGCGGTGTACGACGCTCCGGATGTCGCGGTGAATCTGCCTAACGCCTCGGGCCGGATCACCATCAAGAAGAACTGGTTGAATCAGTTCACGGGCACGGTGACCCTTACCGACCTCACCCCGAATACGGCAGTGATGTGGATGGATTCCTCGGGCCGGTTGGGTCACGTCAGTGTCGATGCGCTCGAGAAGGTGTACTGGCCGCAGTTCAAGGCCAAATCCGCTGAGAACGGATCCACGGTGGATCTGACCCTGTCGTACACCGAAGTGGACGGCACCCAGAACGCGGTTCTGATGAACGACGTCGACATCACCGAAAACGCCGCAGGCCAGTACGTGTTGACTGGTCGGCTCAGTCCCGACCCCGAGATCAAGACGACGGCGGTCGATGCCTGGGACGTGCTGGGCAAGAGGTACAAGCCGCTGTATGAGAACTTCCGCAGGACCTACAACATCGAGAAGGGTCAACGCGCCAACTTCGCCCCCGTCGACATCGCCTTCACCGGCGCCGATGTCTATGCCGACACTGCCACCCCGCTGAGCTATCAGCAGCAAGGGATGTACGCACAAGACAGCGAGTCCCATTCGAAGGCCGCCAATCCCAGCCCGTCCGCCACACCCCAGGGGAGTGAGGAAACCAAGCTTTCCGCGTCCGCCAAG
>CAIOYU010000591.1 GCA_903862565.1 uncultured Actinomycetes bacterium
ACTGGTGCTACACCTTCTACAACCACCAACGTCGGCATAGTGCCGCCGACGGGTTATCGCCCGTCAACTACGAGATCAGGGAATCCAAGACCGAGCCGGAAGCGGCATAGGAAACCCTCCACGATCTCGGGGGAACCACACCAGGAACGACCTCGCCGGTGCTGTGTTAGGACGGACGCACCCGATTTGAGGCGCGTGTTATGACCTAAGCGGCGTCGTCAGAAACGTGGGAACACCGTTGTTTCCGAAATGGACCCACGTCACCACCACGATCTTCGGGCCGGATTCCGGAGGGCGAGCCATGTGGTGGTACATGTAGTTCGACGGAAAGAGAAGCATCGTTCCCTTTACACAACGCTGCGTGAGGTCCAATGGTGTGAATACCGTCTCGCCGCCCTCGGCAACGTCGTTGAGGTAAGTCACAACGCTCACTTGGCGGGTCGCGGACGCGATATCCCAGGAGTCGGCGTGTTCGTGAAACCATTCAGGCCGATCGGGGGTGGAGGGCTCGTATCGCAGCACGTTGGGCGCTTCAAGCAGGCTGCAGGAGTTCAACGTCGTCGACAGTGTGCGGTAGTCCTCGAAGCATTCGCGCACAACCGCGCGGTAGCGGTCCAATACCTCTCCGACCACGGGTGTAGAAGAGCAGCGCCGCCAGTCCTGGTCGATTGTGACAGCCCCGGGCAGCCCAACCAGATCCGCGATGAGCGCATCGTCGACAACGCCCGCATATGTCCGGACGAACTGCCTGAGCTCGGTATTCTGAGGTTGATTCCCCATTCAGTGAACCTTACGTGTGCCGCTTGACGTTCCCGCCGCTAACCGTCATTCATGTGCGGTGCCTATTGGCCGACGGCATTTAAGCTAGCGACCAATAACCGAACGGTCCGGGCTCACGATGCATAATCATCGCGTGCTTATGACTCGTGTTCGCATTTTCGGTGTTCTGCTCTTGTCACTGGTGTCGGCCACGGCGGTTCCCCCCGCCCATGCCGACGTCGCCCGGATCACCGACGTCCAGCACATCAACGACCGGTGGGACAAGGTGTCGGTGTTTTCCCCGGCGATGAACAAGGTCGTGGTGAACGACGTCTACAAGGCGCCCGGGGGCCCGGCGCCGGTGTTCTATCTGCTGCCCGGCATCGATGGCGGGGACAACCTCGATCCAGGTGCCAGCTTCGCTCCCGGTGCCAAGAGCTGGTTCGGAATGGCCGACATCCCGGGCTTCTTCGGAAACAAGAACGTGACTGTCGTCTCGCCGCTGGGCGGGCAGTTCAGCTGGTACACCGACTGGATCAACGATCCGTCCAAGCAGTACCAGACCTATATGACCCGTGAGCTTCCACCGGTGATCAACGCGGCCTATAACGGCACCGGCCGAAACGCAGTCGGCGGGCTGTCCAGCACCGGCGGCACCGCGATCGACTACGCCGTGCAGGCTCCCGGCGTCTACAGTGCGGTTGCGTCGTACAGCGGCTTCCCGGCTGTGTCCGACCCGCAGGCGGCCCAGCAGGTAGCACTAACGCTGATGAGTGGCGGCGCCAGCGCAGACAATATGTGGGGCCCGCAGGGCGGACCGCTCTGGATAGCTCACGACCCGTCGAAGAACGCCGCCAAGCTTCGGGGTGTCGGCGTCTACGCCGCCGCAGCCGGAGGCAAAGCCGGCGACGTCGACCGTCTTCCCCCGGGCTTCGGCTCCAACTTCACCGGCGGGATGATCGAGGGCATCGTCGCCGAGAGCACCAAGAAGTTCGCCGACGCCGCGGCGGCCGCAGGCGTCCCGATCACCTACGTCCAGCGCCCCGAGGGGTCGCACACCTGGGGCCTGTTCGAGTCCGAGATGCAGGAATCCTGGTTCACCACCGTGGGGCCGGCGCTGGGAGCCTGACGGCGCTGACACCGCCCGGCGGCAGCCCGGAACGGTGTCAATCCGGTTGTGTCACAAAGTCGATGAGCTCTTCGACTCGACCGATGAGCTCCGGTTCCAGGTCGGTCCAGTTGCGCACCGTCCCACGGATGCGCTGCCAGGCACTCGCGATGTCGGTCTGATTGCGGTGCGGCCAGCCCAGAGCCTGGCAGATGCCGTGTTTCCACTCGATCGTGCGGGGCACCGTCGGCCAGGCCGTCAGACCGACCCGCGCCGGCTTGACCGCTTGCCAGATGTCGACGTAGGGATGTCCGACGACGAGGGTGTGCTCGCCACCCGGACCGCGACGAACGGCCTCGGCGATGCGGGCCTCCTTGGAGCCGGCCACCAGGTGGTCCACCAACACTCCGAGGCGCCGGCCGGGGCCGGGCCGGAAAGAGCGAACGATGTCGGCCAGGTCGTCGACGCCGCCGAGGTACTCCACCACCACGCCTTCGACCCGAAGGTCGTCACCCCAGACCTGCTCGACCAGTTCGGCGTCGTGGCGGCCCTCGACGTAGATGCGGCCGGCCAGTGCCACCCGCGCCCGCTCACCGGACACCTTCACCGATCCCGAGGCGGTGCGCTGCGGCACCGGCGCACTCCGGCGGGGCGCGGTCAGGATCACCGGCTTGCCCTCGACGAGAAACCCCGGACCCAGTGGAAACACCCTGACGCGGCGGTTTCGGTCCTCGAGTTCGACGCGGCCGCCTTCCACCCGGATCACCGCGCCGACGAATCCTGATTGCGGATCCTCAACCACCAGTCCGGTCTCCGCGCAGTGCTCCACCGAACGAACTTTGCGGGAGCTGTGCGGGTTGTTGGCGAGCACGTCGGATCCATAACGATCACCCATTCGGTGAATCGTATGGAGCCACAGGGGATTTTCACCGTAACCGGGGCGGTGGGTCGAACCCGGGGAATCGGTTCCGCTCCGCCGGCTTGCCGCGGCGCGGCATCATGGCGTGGTGCGGGCGGTGCGGACATGACGGCGGTAGACCAGCTGAAGGAGCCCAAGGGACTTCTCGTCGGCGGCATCGCGGCGGGAATTGCCGGGGTGATGGCGGATCTGCTCAGTCCCATCTACGCCACCTCGTTCCACAAGGGTTTCGGCCTCAGCAACACCGCGGCGGGGCTTCTGGTCACGGCGGCACTGGGCACCATGGGGATCGTCGAACTCGGGCTGGCCCATTCCATCGGTCATCGGAACCTCAAACGCACGGCGACCTACGGCATCGTGATCGCATCGTCGGCGTTGCTGTACATCAGTCAGGTGAGCGGGAGCGGCTTCTCGTCGCTTCTGGCGGGCATGGTCGCCCTCGGCCTGGGCTGCGGGCTGACGTTCGTGGCGGGCAACGCCGCCCTGTCCTACGCCCGTAACAGCGAGCGCGCGTTCGGACTGCTCACGTTCTGGTACATGATCTTCGTGTTCGTGATGATGACCACGAATCCCTCTCTGCGCCAGCTGTATCCGATCGTCCTGCCGTACGCGGCGATGGTGGCCGTTCAGTTGGTCTGCCTCGCGCTCATCTGGTGGAAGCTGCCCGACACCCGGATCATCGCCGCGCAACGGGCGGCGGCCGAGAAGTCCGTCACGGAGGCGGTCCCCGCACTGGGGGCTGAACTGCGACGCGATGTGCCGGCGTTGAACCTGTTCGGCCGCTTGCCAATCCTGCTCGGCCTGGCCGTCACGCTGTCCCAGTTCGCGGTGGCCGGACTGTGGACCTTCGCCCAGGACCTCGGCAGGACCGCGGGGCTATCGGCGGAACTGACAGCGAGTTTCCTGGGTTTCTCCCAATTGATCGGCCTGCTGGGAACCATGGCGCCGTGGTTGTTGGGGCGTTGGGTCGGCAGAGCCGCCCTGGGTGCCGCGGGTCTCTTCGTCGCGGGAGCCGGCGTTCTGCTGGTTCCCCTGATCCACACCCCGACGGCGTACATCCTCGGAAACCTCGCGATGAATCTGGGCTATTGGGTGACACTGCCGTTGGCGTTGTCCATCGCCGCCGACATCGATCGGAACTCAGGGCGGCTGGTGGCGTTCATGCTCGGCATGTCCTCGATCGGCCTGGCGCTGGGGCCGAGTCTTGCCGGACCACTCCTCGGCGGACAGGACA
>CAIOYU010000592.1 GCA_903862565.1 uncultured Actinomycetes bacterium
GACGCCCGAGCACACCACCCTCACCGCTTCGCCGGCGACACCGCACCCAAGATCATCGACCTACCCCAGACCGCGGCGATCAACCCGCCCAAACCAACCCACCAGGAGGAACCACCGACCGCCGCTTAACACCCCGTGGACTCAAACACCTTGACAATTTCCGACCCGCCCCGGTTGACGGCGTGTTCACAGCAGCGTGTAGCGATGGCGTCGCGGTACTTGCCGGCGACGACCTTGCCCAGGTGTCGTTGAATTGTCCTGTACGACATGGCTTCTGCACCGAGATCGGCCAGCACCCGCAACGAGTCGACCTTGCTGGTGGGTTCCACGATCCGGGCGATCACCAAATCCCGGAACACCGCATCACCGACGCAGCCGAATCCGACCCAGTCATAGATCGCACCGATCACGTCATAGAGCAGCCGCGAGCTGGTGGCCGCAGTGCGACCGGGGGCGACGACTGCTCCTTTGGGGACACCGGCCGCCAACGTCAACGTGCCGCTGCGCCAGTCCGCCACGTCGGCGACCCGCTGGGCGCGGGCCGATACCTCGAAGTCCAGGACATCCTGATCACCGGTGGCGATCCGACGGGCACGCTCCAGCAGAATCCCCAGCTCAGCATCGGTATGGGCAGAACCAACATGCTCGACCACCACGTCACGGCGGCCGGCCTTGCGCATCACTTGCACCGCCACCGCGCCCGAGGCGGTGCGCACTTTGCGCACGAACACCCACCGGACCCTACCCGCTTAGTAAGCCAAAACACTCCGCCCGACAACCAAAAGCACAGGTCAGAGCAATTCCGATTCCGAAATTCCGCGGAGCTGTCCTAAGTCAGGTGGTGACGTCGTAGAGCACCAGACTGACATCGCCGGCGGTGCGGGCATGGGCGAAACATGCCGCGGCGATCTGGTCGCGGTAGCCACCGCCGCGGGCCCGCCGCAGGGTGCGTTTACGGGTCGACAACGATGCGCCGGTGCGGCCCAGCTCGGCCAGGACCCGATCAACGTCGAGCAGGCTGTCAGCGGTCACGTAATTCCCCAGGTGTGAGGGGTTGTCCGTCACGTAATTCCCCACCCGTCGTCACGTAATTCCCCACCCCTTGGGTGTGTCTGGCGGGGGTTGGGGTGCTGCTCAGGTTCGCTCCGTTCAGGTGCTCCCACCGGGGGCCTGGAAGGGAGCCTTGAGTGGCGAGGAGATCGTGGAACGTGACCGACTTCGTGGAGATGTTTCGGCATTGGAATGCTGGTCGATCCCAGGTGCAGATTTATGAGGCACTGAATATCGATCGGAAGACGATTCGCAAGTATTTGGCTCCTGCTTTGGCGGAGGGTCTGCAACCCAGCTCTGAGGAGTTCGACGAGGAGTTGTGGCGGGCGCGGATCGGGCGCTGGTTTCCCGAGCTGGTGGATCCGACGGTTCGGGCGCTCACGTGGCCGCAGATCGCGGTCCATCACCAGTGGATCGATGATCAGCTGAAGGTGCCGGTGACGGTCGCCACGATCGCGCAGCGGTTACGCGACGACCACCACGTCGAGGTGTCGGAGTCGACGGTACGGCGTTACATCGCAACCACTTTCACCGAGGTTCGTCTCGAAGGCAAAGTGACCGTGTCACGGGGTGCGGTCGAAGCGGGCAGTGAAGCCCAGATTGACTACGGCAAGCTCGGTATGTGGTTGGACCCGACCTCTGGCCGCCGGGTCGCGGTGTGGGTGTTCGCGATGATCCTGTCGTGTTCACGGGCCATGTTCGTCCAACCGGTCCTTAAGATGGACCAAACCTCCTGGAACGCATCGCATGTCGCGGCGTTCGAGTTCTTCGGCGGTGTTCCGGCGCGGCTGGTGTGCGACAACCTCAAAACAGGGGTGACCCGCCCCGATCTGTATGACCCGCAGATCAACCTCGCCTACAGCGAACTGGCCGCGTTCTACGGCACCCTCATCGACCCCGCTCGGGCCCGAAAACCCAAGGACAAACCTCGGATCGAACGGCCGATGCCCTACATTCGGGACTCGTTCTTCGCCGGCCGCGAATTCACCTCCTTGGCCCAGATGCAGGCCGAGGCCCTCCGGTGGGCCACCGAGGTTTATGGAGCCCACAAGCACCGCGGGCTAGACGGACAAACACCGGCATCGGTATTCGAAGCGGTCGAGCGTGATGCGTTGATGCCGATGCCGCCCAGACCCTTTGAATCCGTGGTCTATACGGTCGGCACCCTAGCTGCGGACTGCCACATCAAGTCCGGGAAGGCTTTCTACTCGGCGCCGTGGCGGCTGATGGGCCAGAGAATGCTCGTCCGCACCGCCGGTGACATGGTGCAGATCTTCCACAATGACGTCGCCGTCGCGACCCACGTTCTGCACCTGACGGGACGCTCCACGAACTTTGAGCACTACCCGCCGCACAAGATCGCCCACACCCTGCGCAGCGTGACGTGGTGTCGCACCCAGGCTGAGCAGATCGGTCCCGGCACGGTCGCGATCATCGCCGAGTTGTCGACTGTCAACGCCATTCACCGACTGCGCGCCATCCAAGGGATCATCCGGCTACGCGACACCTACGGCGATGACCGTCTCGACGCAGCGTGTGCTCGCGCACTGGCCATCGGGGATCCGGGCTACCGCACCGTTAAAGGCATCCTCGTTGCCGGCACCGAACACGGCGACGACCCACCACACCAGCCCGCTGCGATGCCGCCGGCGATGCTGCGCGGGCCCGATGCGTTCGACACCGAGCGCACCGCCTAACCCCCGCACGCATTCCCAATCCAATTCTGTCCCAACCACATCGAACAAAGGAACTTCGTTATGACCATTCACGACCCCAGCCTCAGGCTGGCACTCAAGACCCTCAAGCTGACCGGCATGCTCGACACCCTCGATGCCCGCCTGGCCCAAACCCGCGACGGGAAACTCGGGCACCTGGAATTCCTGCAAGTGCTCTGCGAAGACGAGATCGCCCGCCGGGAAACCGCCGCCCTGGCACGGCGAGTACGCCGCGCCCGCTTCGAACAACCCAACACCTTCGAAGACTTCGACTTCACCGTCAGCCCGAAACTGCCCGCCGCGATGCTGCGCGACCTGTCCGCGCTGCGCTGGCTCGAAGCCGGTGAGTCAGTAATCCTCTACGGGCCCGTCGGCGTCGGGAAAACCCATGTCGCACAAGCACTTGGACATCAAGTAGCCCGCCGCGGCGGAGACATCCGCTTCGTGAAATGCTCGCGGATGCTCGCCGACCTCGCCGGCGGGCACGCTGATCGCACCATCGGCCAACGCATGCGCGAATACACC
>CAIOYU010000593.1 GCA_903862565.1 uncultured Actinomycetes bacterium
CGGTGCGATAGCGCCGGACGTTCTCGAGGATCGGTTCACGCAGGCCCGCCGCGAAACCGATAAGACCGAAACGGATTTCGTCGCGGGCGCAGTAGTGGAACGCGGTGCTGCCATACCCCAGCGCCGGGATGGTGACCAGGGCCCGGGCGGCGGGCAGGCCCGGGTCCTGGCCCGCGGCGATCACCCAGGCGTCATAGCCGTCGCGCTCGGCCTGCACGGCCGTCTCGGCGAAGTAGTTGTTGAATCGCAGCGCCACCGCGCCGTAGCTCACGTACTGGTAGGGAACGTCGGTCTCGTAGGTGCGCCGCGGCAGGGTGCGTATCGACACCTCTGTGCCAGGGTCCACCACGGCGGCGATGTGGTCGCGGTACCACTCGTCCAGTGCCGACATACGGCCTTCGATGATGTGCTTCTGGAGCCAGATCCTCACGAATTCACCACCGATCCACGATGATCGAGTAACGAGGCCTCGATCAGGAATTGCTTTGCCAGGTGTGGGTTTTCGGACATCTCCGCGACATCGGCCAGATGTCCGCCCAGGCGGTCCCGATCGCCGTCCTGCAGCCCCGCGACCCGCCGCTCGCTGCGCGGTATCACCGCCTCGGAGACGTACCTGCGCCGCGCAGTCGCGGCCTGCGCCAACGCTTGCCGGTCCACGTGCCCGCGGATCCAGTCGGCCAGCACGGGAACCACCGTGAAGGCGTCGTGGATGCCGGAGTTCATGTTCAGCCCGCCGGCGGTCGACATCACGTGCGCGGCATCGCCGAGTACCAGGACCGGCCCGCAGTTGGACAGGTAGGAGTCGACGACTCCGCGCCGCAGGCGGTAGCTGTCGATGTCCCCGATCGCGAGGTCCGCAATGTCCCACGGGGTGGCGGCAGCCACCGCCTCGGACACCCGTTCGCGGGCGGGGCGCGTGTCATCGGTCCGCACGATCAGGCGGGTGTCGCCGGCCATCCGCAGGGCGCTCAGGCCGTCGCCTCCGCCGCGGAAGTAGCACAGCCCCGAAAGGGCTTGCCGCCCTTCAGATGTCATCGCGTCGAGGTCCGCATTCGTGCGGGCCCGAAGTGCACCGGTGGGGTACGCGGTGACCGGAAACCCGATTCCCGCCAGCCTGCGCACCGCCGAGTGGGCGCCGTCACACCCGATGACCGCGTCAGCGGTGATCAGTTCGCGGCGGCCACCGCCCGACACGACGGTCACCGCAGGCCGGTCGAGGTTGAGGTCGAGGGCAGTCACACCCGGGCGGAAATCGACCCCGGGTTCGGCGGCGATGAGCACCGCCAGTCGATCGAGTAGGGCCTGCTGCTCGAGGTGTATCCGGAACGGATGGGCGGTTAACCCGTCGAGCAGGCGGTAGTGCACCTCGGCACGGATCTCACCGCGGCCGTCGCGCCACTGCACCGAGTCCACCCGCACAGCGTCGGGATCGGCAGCCAGGTCTATGCCCATCGTGGCCAGCAGATCCAGCGTGGCCGGGTGGAATGTCGAGGCGTGCGAGACGCTGGTCAGCGAGGGGTTTCGTTCGACGAGGGTCACCGCCACACCGAGTCCGGCAAGCAGCAGTGCGGCCACGGCACCGACCGGGCCGGCACCGACGACGACGACGTGCCGGGTCATCCCAGGGAGACCTCGCTGCCGTGTAGTTTTTCCGACGGGTGGATTCGCCGAATTCTACGGCGGGGGCGCTGCGAGCACGCGACTACGGATATCGAGACCTCGGAGGTGTGTTCCATGCCTGATGCCGACGATGATGCCAAGGACGAGCCCACCCCGGAGTCCTTCCCCGAGTTGGCCTGGCTGTCCCAGGACTGCCTGCGGGTCGGGGTGGTGGTGCCGCCGTCGAACCCGGTCGTGGAACCTGAGATCGACGCCCTCGTGGGCGGTGACGTCGTGGTGTACGGCTCGAGGCTGCCGCGCTACACCGGGATGACCCTCCAGCAGCGCAACCGGCTCTATGTCCCGGCCTACGCCGACGCGCTCGACCGGCTGCACGGCCTGGACGTGGCGTGTGCGCTGGTCGCCATGACCGGACCGAACTATCAGTTCGGGGTCGACGGCGACCGCGAGCTGTGCGCCGAACTCACCGCGATGTTCGGCGCACCTGTCCGGACCGCAAGCCTGGCCATCCACGACGCCCTCACCGAGATGGGCATCGACCGGATCCACCTGATGTCGCCCTACCCGGATTGGCTGACCGACGAGACCGAGCGGTACTGGACCGGAGGCGGGATGAACGTCGTGGCCGTCGAGCACCTGCTCGGCGAGGGCGAGCAGTTCCACGCCTACGAGACGCACGCCGACGAGGTCGTCGCCCATCTGCGCGAGCTGGACCCGGGGCCGGGCTGCGCGGTGTTGCTGACCGGAACCGGTCTGGTCAGCATCGGCAGCATCTACCAGGTCAGCTACGGCCACTCCGTGCCGATCCTGTCGTCGAACCTCTGCGGGGCCTGGTGGATCCTGCAGCAGTGCCCCGACCGGGTCGGCAGCGGTTTGTACCAGCAGATCGCGCCGGGGCATATGCCGGAGAACTGTTCCAGCGCTGGCTGATTGACTACGGCAGTGCCGAGAAGAAGATGAACGTGGCGAGCAGGGCCAGGTGCACCAGGCCCTGCAGCACCATCGCGCGGCCCTCCGCCAGAGTCAGGACGGAGATGATGACCGACAGGGTCACCAGCATGATCTGCATCGGTTCCAGGCCGAGTGTGAGTTCCCCGGGCAGCCAGATCATCGCCACGGCCACCACCGGAATGGTCAGTCCGATCGAGGCGAGCGCCGACCCGTAGGCCAGGTTGAGGCTGATCTGCACCCGGTCACGCCGGGCGTTGTTGAACGCCGCCAGGCTCTCCGGCGCCAGCACCAGCAGGGCGATCACCACGCCGACCATCGCGTAGGGCAACCCCATGGCGTCCAGAGCGCTCTCGATGGGAGCGGACATCAGCTTGGCCAGTCCGACCACCGCGACCAGGGAGACCATGAGAAGGCCGACGCTGATCCAGGTTTCGCGCACCGAGGGAGGGTCGGCATGGCCGTCGCCATCGCTGTCGGACACCCCGCGAGTGGCGGGCACGAAGAAGTCCCGGTGCCGAACGGTCTGGGTGAACACGAAAGCCAGATACAGCAGAAACGACGCCACCGCCGCAAAGGCGAGTTGAGCCGGGGCGTACTCCAAACCGGATTCGGTGACGGTGAACCCGGGCAGGACCAGGCACAGACCAACCAGAGTGATCAACGTGGCCAGCGCCGTTCCGGACCCCTCGGCGTTGAAAGTGGCCATGCGGTGGTGCATGCCGCCGACCAGAATGCTCAGGCCGACAATGCCGTTGAGGGTGATCATCACCGCGGCGAAGACGGTGTCCCGGGCATAGGTCGAGGCATGCGGGCCGCCACCGCTCATCAGCATCACGATCAGGCCGACCTCGATCACCGTGACCGCCACCGCCAGGACCAGCGAGCCGAACGGTTCGCCGACCCGGTGGGCGACCACCTCCGCGTGATGCACGGCGGCGAAGATCGCACCGACCAGACACAGCGAAATCAGGCCCAGTACAACTGGATTGTCATGATTGGCCCAGGTGGCGAGAAGAACCACCAGTGCACCGACGGGAACCACCACGGTCCATTGCAGAGGCCCTCGCAGCACTGTCTGGTCCATGGCGACACAATAGGCGACCCTGCACCCGGGCCCTCTGCGAACGGCCGACCGGCTGATCGCCCGGGGCGAACCAGCCCCCACCCCGTCGCACAGCAGATAGTTGTCGCACAGCAGATAGTTTCAGGGCGGCAGCGGCGCATCGCCCCGGACCGGATCCGGAGGCGTTCGCCGGCACGGTGTTTCGGGGACACGTTGTATTTGTGGGCATACGGTGGCGGCACACCAGTACGCCGCCTACATCATTTGCACCATCAGCGCGCTGCGACAAACACATCGATTGCCCGATGCCCACCCCCCGGTGAGGGCCATAACGTCGTTGTCATCAGGTCCGACCGGACCGAAAGCGACACCAAAGAGGGCCACCATGAACACCACCACCACCAAGAAGTTCGCCCTCGCCACCCTGGCCGCCCCCGTGCTGGCAGCCCTGGCCATCGGCATGGCCGGTGCAGCTCACGCCGACAACGGAACCGCCAACCACCCCGTTAACAATCGGGTGAATTCCGACACCGGCAGGGGCGGCGACGTGGGGAACCCGATCCGCGGCGACCTTCCCATTGCGCCCATGGCGGGACCGCATTCCTCCGGCGCGGGCACCACCGCGCGAAAGCCGATGCTCGGCGCCCAGGCCACCAGCCCGAAGCTGACGGTGGTCAGCACCGCGACACCGGGTACACCTGTGGCCGACATCGACAGATGGAGCAGGGCCGTCACCGACTACACCAACTACGGGAATTTCCTGAACGGGTGAGTTCGGAGATCGACAGCCAGAGCGGGCACCGGGGACCTCACCCGGTGGCCGCTCTGCTGTCGGTGGGGGCGAGTCACCGAAGGTCCAGGGCGGCGTCGCCACTGTCCGCGCCCGATCAGACGCAGACAGCGTGGCGCCCTTGGCCCAGAACTTCGCGTCGGGCCCGTGGTGGGCGATGGCCCACCAGTCCAGCCGGGCGCAGGACCCCGCCGGGGCGGGCAATGGCGAACCCACCTACTTCGACGTCTGCGTCGGCGCTGACCGGGAGATCCTCGAGCACTGCGGCGGTTGAACATCACGACTGACCGGGCGAGCACCCGCGCTTTGTGCCATTGTTACCGGCATGCGAGCGACGACCGCGAGGCACCGCAACCGGGTGGCCGCACTTCTCGGCGTCACCCTGCTGACGCTCGCCGGTGTGTCCGGGTGCGCGGCGGCGCCGCCGACCCCACCCGGGATGTTCAGCTTCTACCTCGGTGAGCCGCAACGCCCCCTGGTCCCCGGCAACACCACCGAAAGCGAAGGCGCCAAGGTCATTCAGGCGGTGTGGACGCCACTGGTCACCTTCGACGACGCCACCCGGACCGTCACCTACGACGGCGCCGCCGAGTCGGTCACCTCCACCGACAACGTTCACTGGACCATCAAACTGAAGCCCGGCTGGACCTTTCACGACGGCACGCCGGTGACGGCGCAGTCCTACGTGAAGGCCTGGAACTACACCGCGCTGAGCACCAGCGCCCAGGGCGCGTCGTACTTCTTCTCCAACGTCGCCGGGTACGACGCGCTGCAGGGCGAGGAAGGCAAGGAGCCGACCGCCACCACCCTGAGTGGCCTGCGCGCCAAGGACCCGGCCACCATCGAGGTCACCCTTTCCGAACCGTTCGCCATCTATCCACTCACGTTGGGCTACAGCGCCTTCGACCCACTGCCCGAGGCGTTCTACGCCGACCCGGCGGCCTTCGGCAAGAAGCCGGTCGGTAACGGCCCGTTCAAAGCCGACACCGAATGGTTGCCAGGGCATGGAATGACCCTGAGCCGCTACGACAACTACGGCGGCAAGGACAAGGCCAAGGCCCGCGGGGTGGTCCTGCGGGTCTACACCGAACTGTCGACCGCCTAC
>CAIOYU010000594.1 GCA_903862565.1 uncultured Actinomycetes bacterium
CGCCGACAGTTTCCGATTCACCGTCGACTCGGCGCAGTGATGCTCCACCGAAGGCAGCACCGCGATCCCGCCCTGCCGCAGTGCCGTCGGCAGTCGCAGCCAGGCGACGAACGCGCCGATATCCTCCAGACTCACCGACCGCCAGTCCAGGCCGCGCTCGCCCAGGAACGTGAACCAGTCCTTCAGATCATGGGCATACGCCTTGATCGTGTTCGGTGACCGTTCGATGTCGGTCAAATATTTCAGATACCGCTCCACCGGCTCCACCGGCACGTCGTCCTCACCGAGGACGGTGAACGATTCACGCGACGAGAGCGGTGAAACCACCTTCATGACAAGCAATTCGACTCTCCAAGGTCAGCTTCATGGACGGCTGGAGATAACCACATCCAGAACGCAGAACCGACCACTCCGAGACTTCGTGGTCAACATGAAAGACACTCACCGCAGCACTACAGATAACCTGGGGGTTGTTCGACCAGATCTGGCGCCAGATCTGCTTGGGAAACGCGTTGAACGCCAGCAGGTCTGCGCGGGCTGCCTCCAAGTGGTCAGCGACTTTCGGGAGCTTGTCGGCCAGCGCGTCGATGATCCGATCATATTGAGCAGCAACGGATTCAGCGTCGGGCTGGTCGAACACCGAGTGCAGCAGGGTCCGCACCTACGGCCAGGAGGCTTTTGGGGGTGATGGCCACCAGGTTGGTCGTGTAGTGGGTGCGGCAACGCTGCCAGGCCGCCCCGGGCGGGGTGTCCCCGATCGCGGCGACCAGGCCGGCGTGGGCATCGGAGGTGACCAGGCGCACTCCGGAGAGGCCGCGGGCGGCCAGCGACCGCCAGAAGCCCAGCCAGCCGGCCCCGTCCTCGGCGGTGGAGACGTCGATGCCCAGGATTTCGCAGTAGCCCTCGGCGTTGACCCCGGTGGCGATCAGGGCGTGCACGTTGACCACCCGGCCGCCCTCGCGGACCTTGAGCACCAGGGCGTCAGCGGCGACGAAGGTGTACGGGCCGGCATCAAGCGGCCGAGTCCGAAAAGCCTCGACCGCGGCCTCGAGCTCCTTGGCCATCACCGACACCTGAGACTTCGACAACCCGGTGATGCCCAAGGTCTCCACCAGGCGGTCTATCCGCCGCGTGGACACTCCGAGCAGGTAGCAGGTTGCCACCACCGTGGTCAGCGCCCGCTCGGCACGTTTGCCGCGTTCCAGCAGCCAGTCCGGGAAATACGACCCTGCCGCAGCTTGGGGATCGCCAGATCCAATGTGCCTGTGCGGGTGTCGAATCGGCACTGCCGGTAGCCGTTGCGGGAGTTGGTGCGCTCGCTGGAACGCTGACCATAACCGGCCCCGCACAGCGCGTCCGCTTCAGCGCCCATCAGGGTGTGGATGAACAGGGCGAGCATCTCGCGCAGCACATCAGGGCTGGCACTGGTGAGTCGGTCGGCCAACACAGCAGGCAGGTCGATATCGTGGACAGCGGTAATCGCGTTGATTCCTTTGCTCGAGTGACTTTGGACGGTCTCTCGAAGAATCACTCGATGACCTCTACTCACTCGGCTACGACAGGGTCTGCTGCAGGAACAGGTGACATCTGAGATGGCTTGCCCGGAAGGGCGGGCTGGAAGGATGTTGCTGTGCCCAGGCCGTACTCCCGAGAGTTCCGTGACGATGTTGTCCGGGTCGCCCGTAACCGTGAGGACGGGGTGACGATCGAACAGATCGCTACCGACTTCGGTATTCACCCGATGACCCTGACGAAGTGGATGCGCCAAGCCGCGATCGACGACGGCGACAGACCCGGCAAGTCCACCACGTACTCGGTGGAGCTGCGGGAGTTGCGGCGCCGGAATCGGTTGTTGGAGCAGGAGAACGAGGTCCTGCGCCGGGCAGCGGCGTATCTGTCGCAGGCTAATCTGCCGGGAAAAGGGTCTACCCGCTCGTGAAGGAGCTCGCCGCCGACGGGATTCCCGTGGTGGTGACGTGCCGGGTACTCAAGCTCGCCCGCCAGCCCTACTACCGCTGGCTGGCCGACCCTGTCACCGACGCCGAGTATCTGGAGGCGCATCGGGCCAACGCCCTGTTCGATGCCCACCGCGACGATCCGGAGTTCGGCTACCGCTACCTGGTCGAGGAGGCCCGCGATGGCGGGACGCCGATGGCCGAGCGCACCGCGTGGCGGATCTGCTCACAAAACCAATGGTGGAGCGTGTTCGGTAAGAAGAAGCGCGGTAAGAACGGCAGGACCGGGCCGCCGGTCCACGATGATCTCGTCACCCGCGACTTCACCGCACCAGCGCCAAATATGTTGTTGCTGGCCGACATTACCGAACACCCGACCGCTGGAATCCAAGCCGGTGAAGGCAAGCTCTACCTATGTGCGATCAAGGACGTGTGCTCCAACAGGATCGTGGGCTATTCGATGGACTCACGGATGAACTCCCGGCTGGCCACCCAGGCCCTAGCCAACGCCGTCATCCGCCGCGAGCAGGTCGCCGGCTGCGTGCTTCACAGCGACAGGGGAAGTCAATTTCGCAGCCGGAAATTCGTTCTTGCACTTGGTCGTCACGACATGGTCGGCTCCATGGGCCGTGTCGGGGCGGCCGGGGACAACGCCGCCATGGAGAGCTTCTTCGCACTGCTGCAGAAGAACGTCCTCGACCGCCGGCGCTGGAACACCCGAGAGGAACTCCGCATCGCGATCGTCACCTGGATCGAACGCACCTACCACCGGCGCCGCCGCCAGGCCGGCCTCGGCCGGTTGACCCCGATCGAATTCGAAGCAATCATGACCACGCCGGCCGATCAGGCCGCGTGACTAACTGTGTCACCTGTTCCTGCAGCAGACCCGCACGCCGGTGACTCCGATCAGCTCCGACTCGTACACCACTCTGCTGGACGCAACCCTCCCTCATCACGGGAGTGTCAAGGATCAGCCGAAACAGCTGTCAAGGATCAGCCGAAACAACGTCAAGCATCAACCGAAGACAAAAATGTCAGGCATCAACCGCAGTAATACATCAACCCAGTGCCCCCACTAGGACTCGAACCTAGGACCTGCGGATTAAAAGTCCGTAGCTCTACCAACTGAGCTATAGGGGCTCAAGTGACAGGATACTTCCGAGTGGAGGCTCCAGGTTGCCAACGCTCTGGTTTTGGTATTGACTCGCCATGCCTTAAGCTCAAGACAGCTCCAACGTAGGATGTTGCGAGTACCTCGGAGAGATTCGGCCAGGCCCCCTTCGTCTAGCGGCCTAGGACGCCGCCCTTTCAAGGCGGTAGCGCGGGTTCGAATCCCGTAGGGGGTACG
>CAIOYU010000595.1 GCA_903862565.1 uncultured Actinomycetes bacterium
GCATCCTGAAGGCACGCCGGTCACCATTCCGTTCATCGCGACCATCCCGCCACTGACGTTGAAGGTCGGTGAGCGCTATCAGTGGCGGGTGTCGATCGGCGGAGAGATGCACGAGGACTGGCTGGCCGGCTTCACCGTCACCGAGTAGCCCGCGCCGCGGTAGGACGGTGTGTCTCGTACATCCGGACCGCGACGACGACAGCGGAGACCGCCGTGATCGCCGCCGCCGTCCAGACCGCCGCACGCAGCCCCCACAGGTCCGCGGCCACCCCGCCGATGACGGCCCCGAACGCATACCCGCTGTCCCGCCACAGGCGGTAGACACCCACCGCCCGGGCCCGCCACAGTGGGTGGGCCACGTCGCCGATGACGGCCAGCAGTGTCGGGTACACCATCGCCGTCCCCGCCCCCAGCAGGGCCGCGGCAGCCAGCCACCACCGGAAGGTGCCACCGGAGGCGATCAACGCCAAAGCCACTGCCTGGGTGAGCATTCCGGCGGTGATCAGATGTTTACGGCCCCACCGGTCCGACAGCGCACCGGTGAGGATCTGCGCGGCGCCCCACACCGCGGGGTACACCGCGATCAGCAGTCCGATGCGCTCGACGCCCAGGCCCGCGGCGGCGAACAGCAGCGGGAACAGACCCCACGACAACCCGAAGTTGAGGTTGTTCACCAGGCCGGCCTGGCTGGCCGACGAGAGCGCGGGTTCGGTGAAACTCGTACGCAGAAAGATCTCGCGGTTCGACGGCAGGCCCTCAACGGGGCCCGCATGGGCGCCGGCCTCCAGTCGGGCGTAGTCCCGGGTCTCCCGGATGAAGAACACCGACATGCCCAGCCCGATCAGCGCGTAGCTGAGCCCGAGCAGGAACGGGGCAGGCCGCAGACCGTGGTGGGCCGCGAGATAGCCTGCCACCCAAGCAGTTACGGCCACCGCGCCGTACCCGGCCGCCTCGTTGAGGCCCATCGCCAGACCGCGCTGCCGGGGACCGACGAGGTCGATCTTCATGACCACCGTCGTCGACCAGGTCAGCCCCTGGCTGGCGCCGAGAAGGACATTGGCGGCGATCACCCACCCCCAGGAGGGTGCCCAGATCAACAGCAGTGGCACCGGGATGGCCAGCAGCCATCCGGCGATCAGCACCGGCTTGCGGCCGAACCGGTCAGACCAGGTACCGGCCAGATAGTTGGTCAGCGCCTTGGTGATTCCGAACGCCATGACGTAGGTCAACAGGAAGGTGTAGCCGCTGAGCCCGAAGACGGACGTGGCCAACAGTGGCAGCACCGTCTGCTCCTGGCCGACCATGCCGCCCACCAAGGCGTTGACCGCGACCAGCAGGCCGAATTGAACGAGGTTGGGACGCAACCCCAGTGTCAGTTCGGAAGGCCTCACCGTCGGGCGAACGCGGGCGCGCGCTCGGGCCGGATGCCGACGCCAACGACTCGCGCCGGGATCGCCGACAGCCAGGGCAGCTTCTGCAGCAACCCCACGAACGCCGCCGGCGGCGTGGCCTCGGCTCCGGCGAAGACCTTGGCCACCCCCTTGTGCATGACCCGCTGCCCCGCCTGGGTCATCGCGGTGGCGGCAAGTCGCCGGTGGCGCACCGAGGCGAGATCGCCGTCCGTCAGCCTCCGGCGTCGCAGCGGCTCGGCCAACAACGTCGCCGCCCCGACCGCATCCTGGACCGCTAAGTTGATCCCGACCCCACCCATCGGCGACATCGCATGGGCCGCGTCGCCGATGCACAGCAGGCCGTCGGTGTGCCAGCGCTTGAGCCGATTCAATTTCACGTCAAGCAGTTTCACGTCGTCCCAGGATGTCAACGCGGTCACGTCGGCCTCGGGTGCCATCGCGGCAATCTCGTCGCGCAGGACGTCGAGTCCCCGGGCCCGCAACCGCGGGTCGCTGCCCTTGGGGATCAGGTAGCCGATCTGGAAGTAGCCCTCCCGCGGGATCATGATGAGCAGCCTGCCCGGCGCGGTCCGCGGCACCATCGAGTATTCGGCATCGGAGCCGCGGGGCAGCCGGAACCACCACACATCGAACGGCACCGGCCACTCGTGCATCGGCAGGCCGGAGTCGCGCCGGACCACCGAGGTCCGGCCGTCGCACGCCACGGTCAGGTCGGCGGTCAGTTCGCCGGGCCCCGACGGGCTGCGGTAGCGCACCCCGGTCACCCTGCCCCCGTCGCGCAGCAGCCCGGTGACCTCGTGCTCCAGTAGCAGGGTGAACGTCGGCTCCGCCCGTCCCGCCTCGGCCAGCAGGTTCAGCAGATCCCACTGCGGGACCATCGCGACGTAGGGGTGCGGCTGGTGACGCAGCCGGCGGAAGTCCACCAGCGTCACCTCGCGGCCGTCGACGTCGAAACCGAGGTGCTCGATCCTGCTCTGCGGCAGCGCGGAGAACTTCTCCCAGAGACCGAGTTCGTCGAGCAGCCGCAGCGTGCTGGGATGGACCGTGTCGCCGCGGAAGTCGCGCAGGAAGTCGGCGTGCTTCTCCAGCAGCGTCACCTCGATGCCGGCCCGGGCCAACA
>CAIOYU010000596.1 GCA_903862565.1 uncultured Actinomycetes bacterium
CACGGCGCGGGCGGCAGCCGCGAGTCACCGTTGCTGATCGCGCTCTGCGACGAGTGGGCCCGCCGCGGCTGGCTTGCGGTGCGCTACAACCTGCCCTACCGACGCCGCCGGCCCACCGGGCCGCCGTCGGGATCGTCGGCCACGGACCAGGCCGGCATCGTCGAGGCCATCACGGTCGCCCACCGCCTGCACGACGGGCCGGTGATCGCCGGCGGTCACTCCTACGGCGGGCGGCTGACATCCATGGCGGTCGCCGGCGGTGAGGCGGTAGACGCCCTCACCCTGTTCTCCTATCCGTTGCACCCGCCGGGTAAGCCGGAGCGACTGCGCACCGAGCATTTCGCCGCGATCACCTCCCCCACGGTGTTCACCCACGGGACCTCCGACCCGTTCGGCAGCATCGCCGAACTCACCGCTGCGGTTGCGCTCATTCCCGCACCGACCGATATCGTCGAAATCACCGGGGTCCCCCACGACTTGGGCTTTTCCAAGAGGTCCGGTGGGACCAAAGTCCCTAACGTTCCCGAACTTGCTGTTGCAGCCGCTCTGAGGCTCTGCGGCCCCGATTAGGTCCGGTACGGTCAATTTCATGACCGAGCAGCAATACGACGCCATCATCGTCGGAGCCGGCTTCGGTGGCATCGGTTCGGCGATCCAGCTCAAGCGCCTCGGCCTCGAGAACTTCGTGATCCTCGACCGGCTGGCCGACCTGGGCGGCACCTGGTACGTCAATCACTACCCGGGGCTTGCCTGCGACGTCCCCACCACCACCTACTCGTACTTCTTCGAGCCCAACCCGAACTGGACCCGGCTGTTCTCCACCGGCGCGGAGATCAAGCAGTACGCCGACGACGTCGCCGACAAGTACGACATCCGTCGGCACATCCGGTTCAACACCAGCGTGGAGGGCGCCCGGTGGGACGAGGAGGCCCAACTGTGGCGGGTGGCCCTGGGCGACGGCAGCACGCTGAGTTCGCGGTACCTCATCACCGCGACCGGATTCCTGTCCCAGCCGCACACCCCCGACATCCCCGGCATCGGTGACTTCGCGGGCCAGGTCATCCACACCACGGCGTGGGACGACACCTACAACCCGGCCGGCAAGCGGATCGGCCTGATCGGCACGGGGGCGACCGCCGTCCAGCTGATTCCCCAACTGGCCAAGGACGCCGGCGACCTGACCGTCTACCAGCGCACCGCTATCCATGTGGTGCCCAAGATCGACTTCGGCTACCCGAAGTGGGCCCAACGGCTGTTCGCCCGCCTTCCGATCAGCCAGCGTGTCGTCCGCGCGGTGACCGACGCGATCTACGAATTCTTCAATTACGTTGTGCTGCATCAGGGGCAGCTGCTCTACCGACGTCTCGACATCGGCGGCGCCGATGTGGCCAAGATGTACCGGTTCGCGGTCGTTCGAGACCCGGAACTGCGCCGCAAGCTCACTCCTCCCTACGACCTGGGCTGTAAGCGGCCGACGTTCTCCAACAGCTACTACCGCACCTTCACCAAGCCGAACGTGCACCTGCAGAACACCGGAATCGAGTACATCGAACCGCATGCCATCGTGGCCAACGACGGCACCCGCACCGAGATCGACACCCTGGTTCTCGCCACCGGATTCGACCTGTGGGAGGCCAACATCCCGGCCATCGAGATCATCGGCCGCGGCGGCCGCAACCTCGGAA
>CAIOYU010000597.1 GCA_903862565.1 uncultured Actinomycetes bacterium
GCGGCGATGTCGTAGTCCAGCGCGGCGGTGGCGTCGGACAGCAACAGCCGTGTTCCCGCCGGCGCAGGCCGCACGATGATGAAGAACTCGTCGTCGATGTCGAGCAATCCGAAAACCGCCCCGGCGCTGCGCAATTCCCGGAGCTCGGTCTCTGCGGCCGCAAGACTGGTCAATGCTTTGGCGCTCAGCGGCGAACACCGCCACGTCGAGTTCTCGTGAACGACGGCGACAGCGAAGCCATACGGGGTGTCCCGGTCTGCTCGCTGCGCGTCCACAGGCACAACGCTAGTCGCTGGGCGGGCGGGTTGACCAGCCAACGGGATTCGATGTGCCAACCTGGGAGGTGTGAGAAAGACTCCGGTGTGCGTGCTCGGACTGGGCCTGATCGGCGGTTCGGTGCTGCGCGCCGCGGTCGCGGCGGGCCGTGACGCGCTGGGCTACAACCGCTCGATAGACGGCGTCCGCGCGGCACAAGCCGACGGCTTCGCCGCGACGTCCGACCTGACCGAGGCGCTCACGTGGGCGGCGGCACAGCAGGCGCTCATCGTCGTCGCCGTACCCATGCCCGCCGTCGCACGCCTTCTGGAGCGCATCCGACAGACCGCCCCCGACTGCCCCCTCACCGATGTCATCAGCGTGAAGGGCCCGGTGCTGCGGGAAGTACGTGCCGCCAGACTGCTGAACCGCTACGTCGGCGGTCACCCGATGGCCGGAACCGCCCACTCCGGGTGGCGGGCCGGAGACGCCGCCTTGTTCACCGGCGCCCCATGGGTGGTCGCGGTCGACGAGCATGTGGACGCGCACGTCTGGGCCCAGGTGGCCGATCTCGCGCTGGACTGCGGCTCGGTGGTGGTGCCCGCCAAGTCCGACGAGCATGACGCCGCGGCAGCCAATATCTCGCATCTGCCGCATCTGCTTGCCGAGGCACTGGCAGCCACGGCCGGCGATGTACCCCTGGCGTTCGCGTTGGCCGCCGGATCTTTCCGGGACGGCACCCGCGTCGCCGCCACCGCACCGGATCTGGTGCGTGCGATGTGCGAGGCCAATGCCGACCAACTTCTGCCCGCTCTCGACCACACCCTGGACCTGCTGCACCGCGCACGGGAGTCGCTGGCCAACAACGAAACCGGCGCTTCGGTGGCGGAGTTGGTCGAATCCGGGCACGCCGCTCGGATCCGCTTCGAGCACTTCCCGCGCCCGGACATCATCGCCATCACCATCGGTGAGGAGAACTGGCGGGAGGAATTGGCCGCCGCCGGCCGGGCCGGCGGGGTGCTCAGATCCGCGTTGCCAGGCCTGGATAGTCGACGATGAAACCGTCGGCATCGACGACGAGGGTGGCCTTGCCCCCCGGGGACTCCACCGTGACCGCGCCGCCGGCCGCCGTGCCGGCGCTGGTGTAGATGACGTCGGCGGGAGCCACCGTCAGATCCGGCAGCGATACGTAGAGGACCGGCACGGTCACCGACTCGTCGGTGGACTGCAGCCCGAGCCGGCGGATCGGCAGAGCGTTGAAGAACGGGCTCAGGATGACGTCGACATCGAGTGCGCCGCCGTAGGCGTCACGGGACTCGCCCTCGAAGCCGGTGACGAGCCACTTGTTCTCCTCGTCCCGCGCGATCGACAGTTGACGGTCCCGCTTGGCGAGACTGACCTCGAGTGACAGCCGCTTGGTAGCACCGCTGTCGTCGGTGATCAGGTCATAGGAGGCGCTGAATGCGGGGTTGTTCTCGGACTGCGCGGCGACGATCCGGCCGACGGCCTTGATCCGGTTTCCCGTGAGGTGGACCCGGGCGGACTCGATCCGGGTGCTGTCGTGCGAGCGCCAGGTCAGGATGGCGGGCCACTGACTGGCCGGCCCCGCGTCTGCTTTCACCACCCCTCCACCGTAGGCGACGTGTGTTGGGAATCGGGAGCCCGCCCACCGGATTCGAGGAGTACCTCGTCATCGAGCAGCGGCTGCGGCAAACGTCCGCCAAGGCGCCCGGTGCCGGGCATCGACGCCCACACCGCCAGCGCCAGCAGACCGTCGATCAGCAGGGCGAGCACCGTCACCAGCAGGGCCCCGACCAGCGCGATGTGGAATTGCCGGACCTTGATCCCGTCGATCAGATACCGGCCCAACCCGCCCAGGCTCGCATAGGCCGCCACGGTGGCGGTAGCTACCACTTGCAGGGTGGCGGTGCGCAGGCCGCCGAGGATCAACGGCAGGGCGTTGGGTATCTCAACTTTGGTGAGCACCTGGCGTTCGGTCATGCCCATCGACCGGGCGGCGTCGACGATCCTGGGGTCGACGTTGGCGATGCCGGCATAGGTGCCGGCCAGCAACGGCGGCACGCCCAGCAGGGTCAGCGCGACCGTGGGCGGCAGCAGGCCCAGCCCCCACAGCAGAACGCCGAGGAGCAACACGCCCAGCGTGGGCAGAGCGCGCAGTCCGTTGACGGCCGTGACCACCCAGACCGACCCGCGACCGGTATGTCCGATGAACAGCCCGATGGGGACCGCGATCAGCACCGACACCGCGACCGCCACCCAGGTGTAGTGCAGGTGCTCGACGATCCGGGCGCCGATCCCGGCGGGGCCGGACCAGTTCTCGGCCGTGAAGAGGTACGCGAAGGCCTGCTGAAGGAAACTCATGAGGCCCGACTCCACGGGGTGACAAGCCGGCCGACGAACAGGATCAGAACGTCGACGAGGATCGCCAGGACGAATATCGCGATGATCCCGGCGATGATCTGGTCGCTCTTGTCGGACTGGTACCCCTCGGTGAACCAGACGCCGAGACCGCCGATACCGATGACGGAACCGACGGCGACCATCGAGATGTTGGTCACCGCCACCACCCGAAGACCGGCGGTGAGAACCGGAATCGACAGCGGCAGTTCGACTTTCATCAGCTGACTGAGCTTTGTGTAGCCGACGGCCTCGGCGGCGTCGCGGACGTGGCCGGGTACCGCGTCGAGCGCCTCGGGAACCGCCCGCACCAACAGGGCGGTGGTGTAGAGCGTCAAAGCCACGATGACATTGGCCTCGTCGAGGATGCGGGTGGGGATGATCAGAGGCAGGATCACGAACAACGCCAGCGACGGGATCGTGAAGATGATGCTGGCCGACACCGTCGTCAGCCGCCGCAACGCCGGGCGCCGCCACACGAACGCGCCCAGCGGGATGGCGATCAGCAGACCCAGCACCACCGGGATCAGCGCGAGCCGCAGGTGGATGAGCGTCAACGCCCAGCCCGTGTGCAGATGGTTCAGCAGGTAGTGCACGGGACTAGGCCCCCGCGCGGCGGTGGTCTTCAAGCGCGTCGATCACGTCGTCGGCAAGAAGTCCACCGAGGACCTTGCCGGATTCGTCGACGGCTACTCCGATGCCCGACGGCGAGGACAGCGCGGCATCCAGAGCGGCCCGCAGTGTGCTCTCCGGGTGGAACAGCGAACCGCCGGCGGTGACGCTGTCGTAGAGGCTGCCGCCGTTGCGATGACGCTCGGTGCCGGGCGCGTCGATCCAGCCGACGGGCGAACCATCCTCGCGCAGAACCAGATACCACTCGTCCTCGACCAGGTGCAGGGCGTCGATGCCCTCCTCGGTCACGGCGTGAATGGGTTGCAGGGCAAGGTCGGCGGCGGTGAAGAACTGAAGCGTGCGGTAACCGCGGTCGGCGCCGATGAACTCCGAGACGAACTCGTTGGCGGGGTTGGTCAGCAACCGTTGCGGCGGGGCGTACTGCTGCAGCGCACCGCCCCGCCCGAACACGGCCACCGCGTCGCCGAGCTTGATCGCCTCGTCGATGTCATGGGTGACGAAGACGATGGTCTTGCGCAATTCGGCTTGCAGGCGCAGGATTTCGGCCTGCAACTCGTCACGTACCACCGGGTCCACCGCCGAGAACGGCTCGTCCATCAGCAGGATCGGCGGGTCGGCGGCCAGCGCCCGGGCCACCCCGACGCGCTGCTGCTGACCGCCGGACAGTTGCGCGGGATAGCGCTCCCCCAACTTCGGGTCCAGGCCCACCCGTTCGAGCACCTCGTAGGCCGCCCGGCGGGCCTGCTGCCGTGACTGTCCTTTGAGCACCGGCACGCATGCGACGTTGTCGATCACCCTCTGGTGCGGCATCAGCCCGCCACTCTGGATGACGTAGCCGATGCCCAGTCTGAGTTTGACCGGGTCCAGGCCTGCGACGTCCTTGCCGTCTACGGCCACGGTGCCCGAGGTCGGGTCGGTCATCCGGTTGATCATCCGCATCGAGGTGGTCTTGCCACAGCCGGACGGCCCGACGAAGACGGTGAGCGTACCCGCGGGCACGTCCAGGGTGAGGTTGTCGACGGCGACGGTGCCGTCCGGGTAACGCTTGGTCACGCCGGTGAACGTGATCATCCGATTCCCTTGTCTTTCAACCAGTCCCGGGCGGCCTCCTCGGGATCGACGCCGGAGTTGCCGGACACCGCGGTATTCAGCTCGACGAGATCGGCGGTGGTCAGCTTGGCCGACACCGCGTCGAGGACCTTCTTGAGCGCCTCGGACATCTTCTGTGAATTGACCAGCGGAACGACGTTGCCGGCCAGGAAGTTGTTCTTCGGATCGGCCAGGACCACCAGGTCGTTCTTCGGAATCGCCGGTGAGGTGCTGAAGATGTTGGCCGCGGTGACGGTGCCGTCCACCAGTGCCCGCACCGTCGCCGGGCCGCCGCCGTCGCTGATGGCGACGAAGTTGTCAGCCTTGATGTCCAGCCCGTACTTCGCCTTGAGTCCCGGAAGTCCCTGAGCCCGATTGAGGAACTCCGAGGGGGCACCGAACTTGACGTCCACCGAGTGCGCCGCGAGGTCGCCGATACCCGTGAGCTTCCACTTCTGCGCAATCGCCTTGGTGACGGTCACGGTGTCGGTGTCGCTGGCAGGCGCCGGCGTCAGGATGGCGAGGTCCCCCGGCAGTGCGCGGTACAACGCCAGCTCGACCTCGTCGGGTTTGGTGACGGTGCTTGAGGGGCTGAAGTACTGCAGCAGGTTCCCGGTGTACTCGGGGATGAGGTCGATGGAGTGGTCGCGTAGTGCCGGAATGTAGGTCTCGCGGCTGCCGATGCCGAATTGGCGCACCACGGTAAAGCCGTTGGCTTCCAACGCGCGGGCATAGATTTCGCCGACGATCTTGGACTCCGGGAAGTCCGCCGACCCGACGATGATCGACTTCAGGTCCGCCGAGACGGCACCGCCACCCAGCGGGTTCGAACTTCCGCACCCAGCGGCGGGGGCCACCACCATGACGGCGACAACCGCCGCCAACCAGCGTCGTCGGCTCATTTCCACCCGCCGACACTACCCAGATTTTGCCGGTTCGTGTCCCCATCCGACCGCGAACAGGCGAAGATGAGCAATATGAGCAACGATCCCCAGACCACTCCCTACGAGCCGTTGCCCCCCGTAGTGGCCACCGGCGACACCCCAGCAACAGCGGACGTCGGGTTAACCCGGGCCGGTGCGTTGTGGACCTCGCTGATCCTCGGCTTCCTCGTGCTGATCGTCCTGCTGGTCTTCATCACGCAGAACACCGCGTCCACCCCGTTCACGTTCCTGAACTGGCACTGGAACCTGCCCCTGGGCGTGGCGATCCTGCTGGCCGCGATCTGCGGCGGCCTGCTGACCGGACTGGTCAGCGCCGCACGGATGTTCCAGTTGCGGCGCGCCGCGAAGAAGAACCTGAAGATCGCGCTGAAGCACTAGC